>DATNEN010000280.1:0-27854 GCA_035552975.1 Steroidobacteraceae bacterium | reverse complement strand
CCGGCCCCCGTCGTCGAGGTCGCAACGTAGTCAGCAGCAACCAGCAGGTCCTGCGAGCCCACCGTGGTCAGCGTGCCGCTGTTTGCGGTGGGGCCGTTGCCCGAGGCACCGGCTACTCCATCCAGTGCACCCGCGCCGGCAACGCCGCTGTACTCGGAAATCCTGAGGTCGACATAGGGTGCCGGAGAGTCGAATTTCACGGTCACCGTGTTGGCAGCGGCCACGGCGATATTCATCGCATAGTAGATCGCAGCGGACTCCACTCCGCTTTGCACCGTCGGACCCACGGCGAGCGCGTACGCATTGCCCGCCGAGTCGGTCACACCGGTAACATGCGCGCTGCTCCCGGTCCACCCCACCACGATGACATTCAGGTTACCGGCGGTCTGGGCCACCTGGAATTTCAGGGCGACGCTGGATTGCGCCGACTGGGGGGTGGTGGCAGCGACCTGCACGAATGCCGGCGCCGACCAAGCCGGTAGCGCAACGACCAATGCAGCGGCAAGCAGGAAAAGTGTAACGATCCCGGATCGAAATACGGCCCCCGGGCAGACGCATACGAGCGCGGTCGACGCCGCGCGCGAGTCGATACAAGACATGACAGTCAAGTCTCCCTGGCGATTGCTCGTGATCACGGTGCAGTGCGTTCGTCAAGGACGAACGGTGCGACAACCCCAAGGACCCTTTGCAGCCTACAGCGAACTCCGTTTTCGCGTTGCCGGGAAATCTTCCTGACCGTGACAGCACAAACGCAGCTTACTGCCGGGGGTTCCCAGGCGCGCATGCGCCGCGTCACCAATTTTGGAGTACGTGCAGCATTGACTGGAGCACAACGGTAGGACCTGTCTGTCGCTCAAGACAGGCTGTCTCCGAATGCAGACGTCGAGGATGTCAGAAGCGGGAGCCGCGATTCGCACGCGCCGGCTCAGGCGCGCGCGTCAACCGGCGAGAGACTTGATGTCGGCATCAGCGAATGGCGAGTCGGTGATGCGTGGCTCTGCGGCCGTCTCGCGCACCAGAAACCCAACCACTGCCTGCAACGCCTCGCGCTCGCTCGCGCCTTCCGCTCGCGCACGCTCGCAGATGGCAAGCTGCCTGTGCGCGCTCGTGCCGCGTTGCAGAATGTGACGGATGTGCTCGACTTCGTGCACGCACCCGAGCGCCAGGGCATCCTCGGACACCAGGCCGATCAGCTCTTCGGCCATCTGCGCAAACGGTATCAGCTCGCCGCGGGCGAGATCCAGGAGGCGCTCGTCGAAGCTGTAACGCATCGCACGCCAGCGGTTCTCTGCGATGAGCACGTTGGGATAGATCCGCCAGCTCTGATTCGCACAGCGCAGGCGATATAACGCCCGCGCCAGGCACACCGCGAGGGCCGCGAGCGCGATCGAGTCGTCGATGCTCGTACAGCAATCCATGACCCGGATCTCGAGCGTGGGATAGCGGGGATTCGGGCGCACGTCCCACCACATCTTGGTGGTGTCTTCGATCAGCCCGGTACGAATCAACATGTCGAGGTGGCGACGGAACTCGCCGTAGCTCGCAAAGCGCTCCGGCAGTCCGGTGCGCGGCAGGGAGCTGAAGATCGTGGAGCGGAACGACATCAGCCCGGTCTTCTCCCCTTCCCAGAACGGCGATGAGCAGGACAGCGCCAGCAGATGGGGCATGAAATACGACAGTTGATTCATCAGGTCGATGCGCAGGTCATCATCGTCGACACCGATGTGCACGTGCATGCCGCAGACCATCAGGCGACGGGCCGCGCCCTGCATCTCCCGCGCGAGCGCAAAGTACTTCTCCTTCTCCGTCGGCATCTGCCGCAGCGCGTGTGCAAAAGGATGCGTCGAGGCGGCGATCGGAGCGAGCCCGTGCCGCCCGGCGAGCTCCACGATCAGAGCACGCAGCCTGAACAGATCGCTCCTCGCCTCGGCAATCGAGTGACAGACGCGCGTGCTCACCTCGAGCTGTGAGCGCAGGAATTCCGGGCTGATCTGGCCGTTGCCGCGCTCCGTGCACTCGCGCAGCAGCTCGTGCGGCGGATTTTCGTCCACGTCGCGCGAATGCAGATCGACCAGGAGATATTCTTCTTCGATGCCTACGGTGAAAGGCGGCTCTGAGGTGCTCACGGTGGGACTCCGGCCTCCGAGCCCTTATTCTACTGCAGAAAGCCGTGGCTCATTCGGGTCCTGCGGACCGGGATGCGCCGCAGCTTTCTACCCGCGGACCCATCACACACCCAGCTCGGGCGCCAGCCCGCTAATCGGCCGCGGATCGGCGATGAAGAAGCCCTGGGCGAAGTCCACCCCGATGCGCTGCAGCTCATCCAGTACCGGCTGGTTCTCCACGCACTCGGCGATGGTCGCGATCCCCAGGGCCCGGCCGACCTTGCTGATGGCTTCCACCATGCTGCGATCGACGGGGTCCTGCGCGACCTGGCTGATGAACTGCCCGTCGATCTTCAGGAAATCCACCGGCAGAGTCTTCAGGTACATGAACGAGGACAGCCCCGTGCCGAAGTCATCCAGGGAGAACTTGCAACCGCGAGCCTTCAGCTCGCGCATGAAGTAAATGGCGTTCGACAGGTTCGTGACCGCCGCGGTCTCGGTGATCTCGAAGCACAGCGCCTTGGCGATGGCCGGCTCCCCCACGTTCTGCAGCACGAACTCGGCGAAGGACTGCTCGTTCAAGGAGGTCCCGGACAGGTTGACGGCCAGCATCGGCAAGGGCGCGCCGCCGCTGCGGCGGGCGCGCAGCAGCTCGACCGCCCGCAGCACCACCCAACGATCGATGACCGACATGACGTTGTAGCGTTCCGCAGCGGGGATGAACTCACTCGGCGGGACGAGCTGGCCGTCGTCGTCGCGCAGCCTGACGGTGAGCTCGTGAAAGCCCTGTGCCTTGAGGGTGGTGCCGATGGGCACGATGGGCTGATAGAACAGCTCGAGACGGTTCTCCTCGGCCGCGCGCGTGACGCGTGCGACCCAGTGCATCTCCCGATGTCGATGGGAGACGCCGTCCTGCTCATAAACGTGGATGCGATTGCGTCCTTCGTCCTTGGCCGCGTAACAAGCGATGTCTGCGGCGCTCATGATGCTCGCCACACTCTGCGTGTCGGACTTGATCTGCACCACCCCGACGCTCGCGCCGACCGACAACGTGTTCGAGCCCCACACGAAGCGGTAGTCGCGGATCGCCTGCCGCACCCCGTCCGCGATCCGGGTCGCCTGCTCCAGAGTGCAACCTTCCAGCAGCACGCCGAACTCATCCCCGCCCAGGCGCGCGATCGTGTCCGAGGCGCGCACGCGAGTCTGCAGCAGTCCGGTGACGTCGCGCAGCAGTCGGTCGCCGGCCTGGTGGCCGCAGGTGTCATTGACGACCTTGAACTGGTCCAGGTCGATGTACAGCAGGGCGCAGGCCCCCTCACCCCGCTGCGCGCTCAACACCGCCGCGTGCAGGCGATTGTCGAACTCGCGGCGATTGATCAGGCCCGTGAGCGCATCGTGGCTCGCCTGGTAGGACAAAGCGCGCTTCAGCCGGCGTTCCTTGGTGACATCGTGAAACACGATGACCGCGCCGATCACGCGGCCCTGGCGGTCGCAGATGGGGGCCGCCGACTCCTGGATCGCGACCTCCTGGCCGGATCGAGTGATCAGCACTGAATGATCCGCCGTGACGCCGGCCTCGCTGCGCCCGAGCGCGCACATCAGCGGATTCTCGATGGGCTCGCGTGTGATCTCGTTGACGAGGTTCAGCACATCGCTCAAGGGGCGGCCGCGCGCCTCGTCCAGACTCCAAGCCGTCAGAGTCTCGGCGATGGGATTGATGTACTCGATGCGGCCCTCGGCGTCGGTGCTGATCACCGCATCGCCGATCGATTGGAGCGTCACCTGCGCCCGCTCCTTCTCGGCGAACACAGCTTGCTCGGCGCGCTTTCGTTCGGTGATGTTCGCAATAGTTCCCTCGTAACCCACTATGCGGTCTGAGGCATCGCGCACCGCGCGGGCGTTCTCCAGGGTCACCACCTGTTGCCCGTCGCGCCGGCGCATGAGGAACTCTGCATTGCGGATCTCCCCTTCCCTCTCTATCCGGCGCATGAAGTCCGCCCGGTCCGCGGGGTCCCAGTAAAGCGCAACAACGCTCGGCAATGCGTAGAGTTCCTCGGCCGTCCGGTACCCCATCATGGCGACGAAAGCCGGGTTCACGGACTGCAATCGCCCGTCGCGACTGCTCTGGTACACCCCCTCGGCGATGCTTTCGAACAAGCCGCGGAACTTCGCCTCGCTCCCGCGCAGCGCCTCCTCAGCGAGGCGCCGCTCGATGGCGATGCCCGCCAGCTGCGTCGCGTGGCCCATGATCTCGGACTCTCTGCGGGTCGGCAGGCCGGCCTCGCCCCGATAGACGCCCAGGGAACCGAGGATCTTGCCGCCGGAGGCCTTGATGGGCGTCGACCAGGCCGTTCGCAGCCCGGCGGCGAGAGCGGCCTCACGGCACTGCTCCCAGAAAGGGTCCTTCTCGACATCCGCCACCAGCACTTGCCGCCCCAGATACACCGCCGCGGCGCAGGACCCGTTGCGAATATCGATCGCGGAACGCTCCAGCGCGCTCCGCAGGCCCGCCGGCAAGTGCGGCGCTACGGCATAGGTGAATGCCTGCCCGTGGTCCGCCAGCACGCTGATCGAGCACACCGTGCCGACGCCCACCGACTCGATCAGTCGCGTGATGGAGGCCAACACCTCCGGCAAAGACGCATTGCCGCTGAGCTGGGCGAACACCTGCCGCTCGGCCGCCGCCACCCGCTCGCTGCGCTTGCGCTCGGAGATGTCGGCAATGGTTCCGCGAATCAGCCGCCGACTGCCGCTCGGCAGGCGCACCAGCCTGACCTCGCAGATGATCTCCTTGCCGAAGGCATCCCGGAACAGCCACTCGTGCACCTGCGCCTTGTCCTCGAGAGCCGCCTCGGTGTGGGCGCGCGCACTCTGCGCCGATGAGCTTCCGTCGGGTTGGGTTGCCGGGCTGAGCTCTATGGGCCCGACCTCCAGCAATTGCTTGCGATCCAGGCCGAAGAGGCGTTCTGCGTTCTCGTTCGCATCCACGAACCGTCCCGCGTCGGCATCGAATACGACGATGGCTTCGGGAGCGTGATCGACGAGCAATCGATAGCGTGCCTCGCTCTCGCGCATCGCCTGCTCCGACTCGCGGCGCTCGGTCACATCACGCAGGCACACGATGAACATCTCACGACGCGAGAACGGCGCCTTGCTGACCGCGATTTCCGCAGGAAAGAACTCGGCATCCTTGCGCTTGCCGACCGACTCGCGCGCAGCCAGATCCAGGTGTGTATCGCCGGAGCTGGCTGCCAGGCGCTGCAGCGCCTGGGTAATGCTCTCGTGAGCGGCGATTTTGGGAATCAACAGATCGATGCGCTGGCCGACGACCTCCGCTTCGATGTAGCCGAAAACCCGCTCACCGGTGGGATTGAAAGTCTGGATGACCCCTTCCTCGTCCACCGTCAGCACGACGTCCTTGATGTGGTCGAGAATGACCTGCAGGTGCTCGGAGCTCTGCTCGCGGGCTTCGTGCGCCAGCGCACGCGCCTCATCGGCCATCAGCCGCATGGACTGGACGATGCCGCGCCGCTCGTCCTCGACCGACTGGTACTGCGCGCTCACCAGCTGCAGCAGCATGAGCAGCTCGGCATGTGCCGACTGCGAGCCTGGCGCCGTCTCCGACCCCGGTGAGCCCGTGCGCAGACGGACCTCCTTCAGCTGGGCGCGCAGCTGCGGATGAAGGTCGGAGCCGTCCTCTGCGCCTGCCCGCTCGTCGGCCCGGACGAGGGTGGTCGTAGCACCCGGGCTTGGCTGCGTGGCCGTGGCGTCGAGGGCCCGTATGGTCTGCAGATTTGACATAACGGAAGCCGCGGGACCCAACCCCGATCATTCAGAAGCGAACGGGCTTTTGCCGTGACCGGCGTCGCGCTTGCGCGTCAGGGGCTACGGAAGCGTCCAGGAGATCCGGTGGGTCAGGGACGACGGGCACCCTCGGGGTCAATGGCGCGCGGGTGGCGGGTCGGCGTGCGCAGCCAGCTGAGGGAGCCCGTCGCCGGCAATGATCGGGACGGCGAAAGTGCGCGGCCGGGCCTCATCCCCCGCGACCGTCACCATCAGCGAGACCGTGACGGTATAGATCCCATCCTTGCTCGGCACCACCGTCACCGAATGAGGAATGGGAACGTTTGCGGCGGGCTTCTCGATGACGTCCATCTGGTCGCCATTGGTGACCTTCAGGCCGTCATCTCCGGCAAATTTGCCCGATAGCGACACGACCGCGCTATTGGGGACCAGCGCGAAATCCACATTCAGAGGCTGCCCTGGCAGAGGCCGCTCCTCCAGCTTGAACTTGACATCGACAGCGGCCGGTCCCTTCATGAGGGACACGGCAGCGCCCATGCCGGCGGTGGGGTCGACGGCTGTGGGAGCCGAGTGTTGCACCTTCGCCGGTTTCCGGTGGAGCAGCCCCGGATTGGCGCCCGACGGGTCCCCCGAGCCACAAGCGCTCAGGCAAGTCGCCGCCACGGCGGCGCAGAGCCAGCCCAGGTGACACATCCGCAGGATTCTATGCATTATCCGGCGCTCCCTCCGCAGTCGCGACCGGGACAATACCGCTTCCGGCGCGCCTGACGCACGCCTCCCGTCGCATTTCGTGATGCCGGAGCTGCTGTCACAGCAGCAGCGGGGGCTCCTCGATGGCGCCCATCTGTTCGCGCAGGTCGCCGACATAAGTGTCCCAGTAACGCTCTTCGCCGAACCACGGAAAGGCGCGAGGAAAAGCGGGATCGACCCACCGATGAGAGACCCACGCTCCATGATGCAACATGCGCAGCGCGCGCAGCGGCTCCACCAGCCGTACCTCGCGGAAGTCGAAGTCCGCGAACTGCTGGTAGCCCGCAACGATCTCGCCCCACTGACGCTGCTGGTCCGCGGGGCTTCCCGATAACAGCATCCACAGATCCTGGACACGCGGCCCCATCGCACAGTCATCGAGGTCCACGAACGCCGGGCCGTGCTCGTTCCACAGCAAGTTGCCGAGGTGGCAATCGCCGTGAATCCGAATCTCGCGCACCGGACCGACTTCCTCCAGAGCCCGGCCGATGCACTCCAGCAGACCGGCGCTCACTTGCGAGTAGCGCTCGACGACCCGGGGCGGCAACAGCTCCCCTGCCAATACTTGTTCGCGGGCCTCGATACCCAGCCGCTGCAGGCCCAGTCGGGGGCGGACCCGGAAGCGCTGCCGGGCGCCGATCTGATGGAACCGCGCGAGACTGCGCCCCAGGATCTCCCTCGCCTCCAGCGCATCCAGCTCGGGTGGGCGACCGCGCATCCAGGGAAACGCGGCAAACCGGAATCCGCTGAAATCGAATAACGTCCGGCCGGCGACGCTGAGGGGGGCTGCCACGGGGAGCTCGGCGGCGGCCAGTTCGGCGGTGAGCGCATGCTCCTCCAGGATCTGCTCGTCCGTCCACCGCGCCGGCCGGTAGAACTTCAGCACCAGCGCGCCGTTGGAACTTCCGAGCTGGTATACGCGATTCTCATAACTGTTGAGCGCGAACAGCCGGCCGTCCACATCCAGGCCCACCGAGGCCGCGGCGTCCAGAACGACGTCGGGTGAAAGGCCGGTGAAGGGTGTCACAGCGGTCTCGGACGTTTTGTTTATCATTGCCTTACCACGAACTTATGCAAAATCCTCTCCTAGTCGAGGGCCCTATGAACCGACCCGCGATACTGGTCACCGGTGGCGCCGGCTACATCGGCAGTCACGTCGTCCTGCAACTGCGCGCCCGCGGGGAGCGCGTAGTGGTGCTCGACGATCTGTCCACCGGCTTTCGCCAGGCGGTCCTCGACACGCCTCTCGTGGTGGGTAACGTCGGAGACCGGAAGAAGGTGCTCCAGGTGCTCAAGGAGCACGGCGTCGGTACGGTGATGCATTTTGCGGCGCATACGGTGGTGCCGGAATCGGTGTCCCATCCGCTGAAATACTATGGGAATAACACCTGCGGCACGCGCAACCTGCTCGACTGCTGCGTCGCCTCCGGTGTCCAGCACTTCGTATTTTCCTCGACCGCGGCTGTTTACGGCATTCTGTCCGAGACCTTTGCGGCCGAGACCGCCGCGACCGTTCCGATCAATGCCTACGGCACCTCGAAGCTGATGTCCGAATGGATGCTGCGGGATGTTGCGGCGTCCTCCCCGCTCCGATACGTCGCTCTGCGCTACTTCAACGTTGCCGGTGCCGACCAGGAATGCCGCGTTGGACAGGCTTCGCGCGCAGCGACCCACTTGATCAAGGTCGCCTGCGAGGCCGCCCTGGGGAAGCGTGCTCACGTGTCTATCTATGGCACTGACTACGCAACGCCCGACGGCACCGGCGTCCGCGACTACATCCACGTCGAGGATCTGGCGCGTGCGCACCTGGATGCGCTCGACTACCTGCGCAAGGGCTCGGCCTCGGCGGTAATCAATGTCGGCTACGGACATGGATATAGCGTGAGGGAGGTATTGGCGAGCGTCGAGCGCGTCACGGGTCGACACTTGAGCGTGCGCGAGGAACCGCGGCGGCCAGGCGACCCCCCCGCACTGGTGGCCCGCGCGGAGCGCATTCGCTCGCAGCTCTCGTGGACACCCCGCCTCGATGACCTGGATACGATCGTGCGAACGGCGTTTCAGTGGGAGCAACGCTTACAGCGCGAACCCTGGGCGTAGCCCCCTGAGAGCCGTGGCCACAGGCCCGAGGGCAGGCCGCCAACGCCGGAGGCATCGGCGGGAATTGCGAAGCAATCGGCGGGAAGCGGAGCGTCGCCCACGGGACCGTCGCCAAAACCACGCTTTTGGCGGCCGAGAACGGAGCTGATGTCCGCAAAAGCGCTGGCCCATAATGGGCCGAAGGCGACTTTTGCCAATGAACCAGCAGGGTAGAATGCGCGCCATGCAGTGGCCACGCCCCAAGTCATTGAGCGGATTGATGCTACTCGGCCTGGCGCTGATTGCCTTCCCGTTGCTGCTGGCGCTGTTCAACGCGGCGCTGCAGATCCGCAAGATGGCCGACACGAGCCACAAGATCACCATGGAGGGAGTGGCCGCCGCCCGCGCCAGTCAGGAGCTGGTCAGCCAGATCGCTTCCCTGGAGCGCACCGCACTTCTGTACGGCGTGCTGAACAAGGTGTCCTTCCTGGACGACTACCGGCGCCAGGACGACGAGTTGGCCTCCAAGCGGGACCAGCTCGATCGGCACATGAACAACCCCGACGCGCACGCCACCCTCACCGACTTCGCGCGCCTGGAGAACCAGATCAGGACAGCCGTGCTGGACTTGCCGAGCGGCGCCAGCGTGGCGCGCTCGGCCGAGCTGTCCCGCAGCTTCACCGATCTGGGCCATCTTGCCGATCGGATCACCGCCCAGGCGAATGCGCAGGTCGACTCGGAGGTGGCCGCGCTGGAGGAGCAGACGCTGGAGTCGCGCCGCCGCCTTTTGTGGCAATCGGGGCTGCTGGTACCCCTGACCATCGTGCTGATCTTCGCTCTCACCTTCGCCGTGGGCCGGCCCCTGCGACAGCTGGATCGGGCGATCAGCGAGCTCGGCGAGGGCACCTTCTCGAACCAGATCGCAGTGTCGGGGCCGCATGACCTGGAGCGCCTCGGCGGGCAGCTGGAATGGCTGCGGCAACGGCTGCTGGACCTTGCGCACGAGCGCAATCGCTTCCTGCGCCACATGTCGCACGAGTTGAAGACCCCACTGGCCAATATCCGCGAGGGCACCGAGCTGCTCATGGACGGCGCCGTCGGGGAGCTCGACTCCAGCCAGCGCGAGGTCGCCGGCATTCTGCGCGACAACGGCATCAAGCTGCAGCGCATGATCGAGAACCTGCTCTCCTTCAGCGCCTGGCAGACCTCCAGCGTCGGCCTCGAGCCGACCGAGTTCCGCCTGCGGCCGGTAGTCAAGCAGGTGCTGGAGAACCAACAGCTCACGCTGCTGTCACAGCGTGTTCGCCTCGATGTGAAAGTCGCGGACGTCACCCTGGTTGCCGACCGGAGCAAGATGCGGTTGATCCTGGAGAACCTCGTTTCGAACGCCGTCAAGTACTCGCCCAAGGGCGGGACGATCCACCTGCGCGCGGCGCCACAGGCGCAGCAGCTCGTGTTGGATGTGGCCCACGACGGCCCCGGCATCCCGCAGGAGGACCGCGAGCACATTTTCGAGGCCTTCTACACTGGGCGGGCTTCGAAGAGCACGGCCGTGAAGGGCACGGGAATCGGCCTGTCGGTGGTGCTGGAGTTCGTCTCCGCACACGGCGGGACGGTCCAGATCGTCGATGGCGAGTTTCCCGGCGCGCATTTCCGCATCATCATGCCGATGACCGCCGCCGGCGGCGACCAGCCCGATCGCGATCTCGCCGGCCGCGACCGCCGCCGCCCCCCGGCCAGTGGCGAGCAAAAGGCGCCTGCGCATGCCGCTTGAGCCCTGCGAGAGGCCCGTCCTGCGGCCCGGGAGCGGTGTGACGCGCGTCACGGTTCTCGCATGTTCCGCGCTCATCGCTACCACGCTTACGGCGGGGTGCGCGACCGGGCTGGCACCTCGCGAGCACCAGGAGCCCGCCCCCGTGGTGGACCGCGCAGCCGCCTCCGCAGCGGTACTGAACGACTACATGGTGCTGCTGCAGAGGCTGATCCAGGGCGCCCCGGCGCAGCAGGCCGAAATCGTCGCCACCGCGCAAAAAGACTATGAAACGGCCCCAACGCCGAGTCGTGAGCTGAAGTTTGCGCTGGTGCTGGCGACCCCCGGGCACCCCGCCACCGATCAGCCCCGGGCGCAACGCCTGTTGCGCGAGCTGATGGCCAGCCCGGAGATGCTGCTGACGGGCGAGCGGGCGCTGGCGTTCGTGGAACTGCAGCAAATTGACGACATTTTGACGGTGAAGGCGGAAAACAGCAGGCTGGAGAGTGATGCCGCACGCGCCGATCGCGAAAAGCTCACTACCGCCAACCGCCGCCTCCAGTCCGAAGTGGACGAGAATACGCGGCTGCGGAAGGAGCTCGAGGAAGCGCGTGCGAAGCTCGATGCCATCGCCAACATCGAGCGGTCGCTGAACGAGCGCAAACCGAGCAACGAAGGACGCTAGCCGTGATGACCAGCCTGATGCCGAGCATGCAACCCGACTCGCTGAGGATGCGACCTTTGAATCAAACAGGAAAGCGCAAAGCGCGCATTCTCGTGGTCGATGACGACCCGGGACTGCTGCGATTGCTGACGATACGGTTACGCGCCGAAGCCTACGACGTCGAAGCAGTCGAGAGCGGCGTGCAGGCGCTGGCGGCCGCCAGCCGCTTCCGTCCGGATCTGGTGATCACGGATCTGCGCATGGACAACATGGACGGCATCGGGCTGCTGAAGGAGCTGCAGAACCGCTGGCCGGGCCTGAAGGTCATCATTCTCACCGCCCACGGCACCATCCCGGATGCGGTGCAGGCGACGCAGATGGGCGCGTTCGGTTTTCTCACCAAGCCGGTCGACAAGCAGGAGCTGCTCGACCAGGTTCAGAAGGCGCTGCGCATCTCCGGATTCGGAGCCTCCGACGAGGACTGGCGTGCCGAGATCGTCACGCGCAGCTCGGTCATGGAGGAGAAGCTGGCCCAGGCACACATGGTCGCCGGCACGGACGCTCGCGTCCTGATCACTGGCGAGAGTGGCACGGGCAAGGAACTGCTGGCCCGCGCTATCCACCGGGCCAGCCCGCGCAGAAACAAGCCGTTCGTGGCGATCAACTGCAGCGCCATGGCGGAGAATCTGCTGGAATCGGAGCTGTTCGGACACGAGAAGGGCTCCTTCACCGGCGCGACCCGCGCGCACCGCGGCCTGTTCATGGCAGCCGACGGCGGGACGCTCATGCTCGATGAGATCGGCGACATGCCGATGCGGCTGCAGGTGAAGCTGTTGCGGGTGCTGCAGGAGAATGCCATCCGCCCGGTCGGCAGCACGGACGCGATGGCGGTCAACGTGCGCGTGATTTCGGCCACCCACCGCGACCTGCAGAGCCTGATGACGGCGGGACAGTTCCGCGAGGACCTGTATTACCGCCTCAACGTCGTGCACATCGAGATGCCGCCGCTCAATCGGCGGCGCGAGGACATTCCGCTGCTCGTCGCCCACTTCCTGGCGCAGATCGCGAAGGAAAGCGGCGTCCGCAAGATCTACGCCCCCGAAGCGGTCGAGTTGCTGGCCACGGCCGACTGGCCCGGCAACATCCGCCAGCTGCAGAACGTCGTTCGCCAGAACGTCGCTCTCTCACAGACACCGATCATTCCCGTCGAGCTCGTGCAGCAATCCCTGGGCGGCGGCCCCGGACGGCTGCCCTCCTTCGATGAGGCCCGAGACGAGTTCACGCGCAGCTATCTGTCGCAGATCCTGCAGATTACCGGCGGCAATGTGAGCCAGGCGGCCAGGCTCGCCAAGCGCAATCGGACCGACTTCTACAAGCTGCTTGCGCGCCACCAGCTCACTCCAGAGGAGTTCAAGCAGCGTTGAGCGCTCCTGGGGGGAGGTCTTGGGGGTCCCGCCCCTCCGCGCTTCGACTACGAACCGCCACGCTTTGGATCGCTACGCTCGGCGCCTGCCTGCCACTCGCGCTGCTGGGCTGCGGGGGCGGCGGCAGTGTCACATCCGGTGGCGGCAGCGGCGGCTCGGGCGGGTCCGGTGGGTCCGGTTCGGGCAGTCCCCAGCTCCTACAGCACGTCAGCTCTTCCAACACGCGCGGCAACAGCTTCGCCGCCCCTTACTGCTACTACTACCAGCTCCCCAATCCCACCACCGCCGGCAACGCCGTTGTCGTGGGATTCACCTATCACGGCAATCCCACGCCGACAGTCACCGATGACCAGGGGAACAGCTACTCGATCGCCGCGAGCTACTACGACAGCAAGGATGGCCAGTCTGCCGGCATTGCCGCCGCTTTCAACGTCAATGCCAATGCTCGAGAGCTCTCGCTGTGCTTCAGCGCCGATCCGGGCGGCTACGTGCAGCCCACCGCCTCCGAGTTCAGCAACGTCATAGGGATCGACGGTAACGGAGCGGGCAGCAGCGGCAACGGCTCCACCATGCAGACCGGCGCCCTCACCCCGAGCGCCGCCGGAGATCTGCTGTATCAAGTCGGCGCCAGCCTGTCGTGGGCGCAGTCCGGATTCACCGCCGGCACGCAGAGCGGGGTCGCGTGGAATCTGCTCAGCGCCGACCTCATGGATGGATGGGTCGCCCAATATGGGATCGCCTCCGGAAGCTCCGCGATTACACCGACGATCGGCCTTGGCACCGCGGACAACTGGGTGAGCGCAGCGGCTCTGCTGAAAACAGGTGCCGCGGGGAGTGTGCCCGCAGGACTGCGCGTGGTGCACCTGCTGCACGAGAACATCCCGTACCATCCTCAGGCGGGCGGCAACTACATGCCCTTTCCCAACCCTGTGCCGGTGCAGTTCCCGTGCTCCGGCAATCTGCTGGTAGCCATGATCGGCGGCGGCAACAACCCCGAGCCCGCCACGCAAGTGCGCGACTCCAGCCAGAACCCCTGGAGCCAGGCCGGCAATACCTACTCGCAGTCCGACGACACGGTGCAGGCTTTCTACGCCGCCAATGCCACGTGCAACGCCGCGTTGTCCCTCACGACGACCTTCAGCGGCGGCACCGGCGACTATACGATCTTGTTCTATGACGTCGCGGGAGCCGCCACCACGCCCCTGGATACAACCGTCGGCGGAGGCGGCGACTACGGCACGCCCGGCGCCTTCACCATGCCTTTCACCCTCACTCCGAGCACGGCCAATGAGATCGTGTTCGCGCAGATCATGTGGGACTACAACACCGGCGTGGGTCTGCAGTACGCCATCGGAACGGGGGCCAACAGCAACGGCCTGTTCGATACCAACCGCTTTTCCGGGGAGAACCTGGACGGCCCGGAGCCGGTCGATGAGAATAATGGCTGGGGCCACATTCACACCACGACAACCTCTCCGGTCAGCTTCACGTGGCAGGTGCTGCAACCCAACTCGGATCCCATCCGCTACTGGGCAGCAATGGCGGTGGCCTTCAAGGCCGCGCCGTGAGCGCCAGCCGGCAACGGGCTGAAGCGTCGTGTCCGACCTAGTCGGTCCAGCTCGCGCGGCACAGTCGATCCGGGCGGTCGTACTATCTGTGTCGGTCCTCGTTGCGCAATGCAGCGGCGGGACCCACTCTGTACCGCCGGCAGTCGCCGCGACCTCCGGGACGAATGCTGTGGGCGTGCCGGTACTGGTGCAGCACGTCAGCGCCTCGAGTACACGCGAGAACCCCCTGGCCAGCCCATTCTGCTACTACTTCGGGCTCGCCGATCCCGCCAGGGCGGGCAATGCAATCGTCGTGGGATTCACTTTTCGCGGCAATCCCAGCGCGGCGGTAATGGATGATCGAGGCGATAGCTACACGGTCGCGGCGCACTACTACGACAGCCGCGAGGATCGATCTGTCGGTATTGCGGCGGCCTTCGGCGTCAAAGCGAACGCCCGTGCCATCTCGTTGTGCTTCAGCTCCGATCCGGGGGGTTACGTGCAGCCGACGGCCACCGAGTTCGCGAATGTCGTCGGTATCGATGGCAGCGGCTCGGGCAACAGCGGCCGTGGAACCGCGATCAGCGGCGGGAGGCTGCACCCCGCGGCCCCAGGCGACCTGGTCTATCAAGTGGCGGCGAGCCTGTCATTGTCGCAGTCGCGTTTCATCGCCGGGGCGCAGACCGATGTCGGCTGGAATCTGCTGAGTGCCGACCTGCTCGATGGCTGGGCGGCTCAATATGCCATCGACACATCCGCCATCGAGTTGACTCCACAGATGACTCTCGGCAGGAGCGACGGCTGGATCTCCGCGGCGGTGCTGCTGAAGAGCGGCTCGACGGGCGAAGTCCCGAGCGGCTTGCGCGTGGTGCATCTGCTGCACGAGAACGTCCCCTACCATCCGCAGGCGGGGGGGACCTACCGGCCCTTCCCCAATCCGCTCGCCTTGCAGTTTCCCTGCTCAGGAAACCTGCTCGTATCGATGATCGGCGGCGGCAACGACCCACAGCCCGCCACGGTGGTCACCGATTCCGGTCACAACCACTGGAGTCAGGCCGGCCACACTTATGTCGAGTCGGACGACACCGTGCAGGCCTTCTATGCCGACAATGCCTCCTGCAGTCCGGATCTGTCCCTCTCAACGCTCTTCGTCGGCGGAGCGGGCGACTACACCGTCCTGCTCTACGACGTGGCCGGTGCGGCTGACGAGCCGTTGGACACCGCGCTGGGCGGTGGCGGTGACTACCGCGCCCCCGGAGCCTTCACCATGCCCTTTGTGCTGCAGCCGGCGGCCGCCCATGAGATCGTGTTCGCGCAGATCATGTGGGACTACAACACTGGGGTCGGACTGAGGGACGGCCTGTTCGATGCCAACCGGTTCTCCGGGGAGAACCTCAACGGGCCTGAGCCCGTCGATGAGAACAACGGCTGGGGCCATTTCCTCATCACATCCACCCGCCCCGTCCGCTTCACCTGGCAGGTCCTGCAGCCCGATACCAACCCGATCCGCTTCTGGGCAGCAATGGCTGTCGCCTTCAAGGGCCGGGACTGAACTGTCCGGGCGCTGCCCCGGGCGCCCCGACGCGGACCCACCGCCCGCCCGGAGGGAGCCACGGAGCACCGGCAAGGCGCTCACATGCGGCGGTCCCGCCAGCAGCCTCTGTCACATTCGCGCGCTTGCGATCAGGTGCCGCTTCAGCTCATGATGGAGGGGCGTCACTAACAACAATGTAACAGCGATGTGGCGTCCGTCACCGCGACATAAAACCGCCGTACTCGCGATCTTCCTGCCCCTGTCGATCGCTGCCTGCGGCGGCGGGGTCGGCGTTTCGAGCACCGATCCTCCGCCGCCGGTGGCACCGACGGTCAGTTTGAGTGCGAGCCCGACCGAGCTCGCCGCCGGCGCAAGCGCCACTCTCACCTGGAGCAGCGCCAATGCAACCTCCTGCGCGAGCTCCGGCGGGTGGTCGGGCGCCGAGGCGCTCAGCGGAACCGCTTCAACCGGGCCCCTGTTCAGCAACACCGCATACACGCTCACATGCACAGGTCCCGGCGGATCGGCCACCGCGCAGGCAACCGTCACCATCGGCACGCCGCCCACGATCAGTCTGACCGCGGCTCCGGATTTCGTAGGCCCCGGAGGGACTTCAACGCTGACGTGGGGTACGACGAACGCGAGCGCGTGCACTGCCTCCGGCAACTGGTCGGGGCCCGTACCCGTCAACGGAACACAGTCGACCGGGCCGCTGGCGGCCACGAGCCTCTACACGTTGACCTGCAGCGGCCTGGGCGGTAATGCCACTTCGACGACTTCGGTCGCGGTCAGCAGTACGCCGGAGCCCACCGTAAGTCTCGTCGCCACACCGAACAGCGTGGCCAGCGGCTCGAGCTCAACACTTTCCTGGACATCCACCAACGCGACCTCCTGCACAGGCACCGGAGGATGGTCGGGTACGCTTGCCACCTCAGGCACGACATCCACAGGACCCCTCACTGCGCCAACCAGCTACACGCTGACCTGCACGGGACCCAGCGGTGCCGCCGACACGACGATAACCGTCGCCGTCATTGCCAGCGCACCACCGGCACCTACAGTGACCATCAGCGCGGATCCGACAGTCGTGCGCACCGGAAGCGCAACGACCCTGACGTGGAGCTCCACCAACGCGACCTCCTGCACGGCCTCCGGAGGATGGTCAGGGGCGGTTGCAAGCAGCGGCTCGCAGTCCAGCGGAGCATTGACGCAGACGACCACATTCAGTCTCGCTTGCACGGGGCCCGGCGGCTCCGCCTCCGCCTCTACGACCGTAACGGCGGCTGCGCAGCCCACGGTCACTCTGACAGCGAATCCCGGCACGATCGCCAGTGGCAATCGTGCGACGCTCTCGTGGACAGCGACGAATGCAAGCTCCTGCACGGCTTCCGGAGGCTGGTCGGGAAGCCGTAACACCGTCGGATCACAGTCGACAGCGGCGCTCGTGACGAGCACGACCTATTCGCTGAGCTGCACGGGGCCGGGCGGCACCGGACAAGCCAGCACGACCGTGACGGTCGCACCCGCGCCGGCAGTCACTCTCAATGCCAGCCCAAGCACTGTTGCCAGCGGCGCCAGCTCGATGTTGAGCTGGAACGCGACCGGCGCCACCGCGTGTACGGGTACAGGAGGATGGTCCGGGGCGCTCGCGACGAGCGGGACGCAGTCCACCGGTTCGCTGACCAGCACACAAAGCTACACGCTGACCTGCACCGGACCGGGCGGTTCCGGGTCGGCATCTGCCACAGTCACTGTTGCCCCCGCTCCGACCGTATCCCTGAGCGCAAGTCCCGGCACGATCAACAATGGGGACACCACGACGTTGACTTGGAGCAGCGCAAATGCGACTGCGTGCACAGCATCCGGGGCGTGGTCCGGTACGGTTGCTACCAGCGGCTCACAGGTGAGCGGAGCGCTGACGAGCATGAGCACATTCACGCTCACGTGCAGCGGCCCTGGCGGCTCCGCAAACTCAGCGACGACTGTAACCGTCGCAAGCGCGCCGGCTCCTACCGTCAACCTCGGTGCAAGTCCCAGCATAGT
Source organism: Steroidobacteraceae bacterium (assembly GCA_035552975.1). Taxonomy (GTDB): domain Bacteria; phylum Pseudomonadota; class Gammaproteobacteria; order Steroidobacterales; family Steroidobacteraceae; genus 13-2-20CM-66-19. The sequence goes on along the minus strand of DATNEN010000280.1, from coordinate 10,157 downwards.
GCCAAGTGGGACTGCGGCCACGCTGACCTGGACCTCCACGAGCGCGACGACCTGTACGGCCTCGGGGGCGTGGTCAGGAACTCTCGCGACCAGCGGCACTCAATCGACGGGACGCTTGACGACTACTTCAACATTCACATTGAGCTGCACGGGCGCGAGCGGCTCCACCTCCGCAGCGACCACGGTCATTGTCGCTCCGGCTCCCACCGTCGACCTCAGCGCATATCCGAGCACAGTGAACAGCGGTGACAGCTCCACCCTCACGTGGAGCTCCACCGACGCCACGTCGTGCACGGCCTCCGGGGGCTGGTCGGGGACCGTTGCAACGAGCGGCACATTTGCGACGGGTCCGCTGGGCAACACTACCGTCTACGGCCTGAGTTGCCCCGGTGCCGGAGGCACCGCGAACACGACAGTCGCGGTAACGGTGGCGGGCAGTACGCCGGCACCAACAGTCACTTTGACGGCGAGTCCGACTGCGATTGCCAGCGGTGGGTCGTCCATGCTGACGTGGAGCTCGACGAACGCCACGACCTGCGTCGCTTCCGGCGGCTGGTCGGGCACGCTTGCCACCGGCGGTACTCAGTCCACGGGCGCGATCACCTCGACCACGACTTTCATGATCAGCTGCACGGGCGATGGCGGCTCCGCAGATGCATCGACAGACATCACCGTGGTACCCGCTCCAACCGTCAGTCTGAGCGCCAGTCCCAGCACCATCGCGAGCGGCGCTGGCTCGACGCTGACGTGGAGCTCGACGGACGCCACTGCCTGCACGGCTTCGGGCAGCTGGTCGGGGAGCCTGCCGCTGAGCGGCTCCGAGCCAACCGGGTCTCTGGCATCGACCACGAGCTACACGCTCACTTGCTCGGGCACGGGCGGCTCGCAAAGCGCGGCCACGACGGTGACGGTGGCGCCGGCGCCCACCGTCAGCCTGAGTGCCGCGCCCAGCACGATTGCGACCGGAGGCACCGCAACGCTCACCTGGAGCTCGACGAATGCCACCTCGTGCACGGCTGCGGGCGGCTGGTCAGGGACCGTCGCGCCCAGCGGATCGCAGGCAACTGCGCCGTTGAGCGTGACGACGGGCTTCTCCCTCAGTTGCCAGGGAGCGGGCGGCTCGGCGAGCGCCTCCACGACCGTCGCGGTCGCGCCGGCACCTACGGCGAGCTTGAGTGCAAGCCCGACGGCAGTGGCCTCGGGCGGCAGCTCGACGCTCACGTGGACCTCGACAAACGCGACCGCGTGTGTCGCCTCGGGCGGGTGGTCCGGATCGCTTGCGCTCAGCGGCAGTCAGTCGACCGGCGTCCTGGCCGCGACGACCACTTTCTCACTGACCTGCACGGGGGCCGGCGGTTCGGCAGGTTCGAGCGCCACTGTCACGGTCAATGCTCCCACTCCCACAGTCACCCTGACCGCCAGCCCGACCAGCCTCTCCAGCGGCGCAAGTGCGACTCTCACGTGGAGCTCCACGAACGCGACCAGTTGCGTCGGATCGGGTGGCTGGTCAGGGAGTATCGCCACCAGCGGCAGTCAATCCACTGGAGCGCTCTCGACGACGACCACGTATCAACTGGGTTGCAGCGGGCCGGGCGGCACGGCCCAGGCCAGCGCGAAAGTCACGGTCATCCCGGCGTCCGCCACCGCCGCGCTCGTGCAGCACGTGAGCTCCTCCAACGTGCGAGACAACAGTTTCGGGAGCCCGTACTGCTACTACTTCCAGCTGCCCGATCCCACGACTGCGGGGAATGCCGTCATCGTCGGCTTCACCTACCAGGGCAATCCAACCCCGAGCGTCAGCGACGACAAAGGCAACAGCTACACCCTCGCGGGGCGTTATTATGACAGCAGCGACGGTCAGTCCGTCGGCATCGCGGCGGCCTTCAATGTCACCGCCGGGGCGCGCGCGCTGTCGCTGTGCTTCAGCTCCAACCCCGGCGGCTACGTGCAGCCGATGGCCACGGAGTTGACCAACGTGTTGGGCATCGACGGGACCGGCTCCGGTGCACACGGCAGCGGCACCATCGTGACCTCCGGAACCCTGACCCCATCGGCAAGCGGGGATGTCGTGTATCAGGTCGCCGCCAGCCTGTCCTGGTCCCAGGCGAGCTTCAGCGCGGGGTCCCAGACCAATGTCGCGTGGGGGCTGTTGAGTGCCGATCTGCTCGACGGTTGGGCCGGACAATATGGCACCTACAATTCCAGCAGCGCACTGCAACCTGCCATGACGCTCGGAAACAGCGACACCTGGGTCACTGCCGCAGTGTTGCTCAAGACCGGCACGACGGGGTCGGTGCCCTCGGGGCTGCGCGTGGTGCACCTGCTGCATGAGAACGTGCCTTACCACCCGCAGTCCGGCGGCAACTACATGCCCTTCCAGAATCCGCTTCCCATTCAGCTCCCGTGCGACGGCAACCTGCTGGTGGCGATGGTCGGTGGCGGCAACAATCCCGAATCGGTCAATGCCGTCACCGACACGAATCACAACAGCTGGCAACAGGCCGGCCAGACCTACACGAACACGGACAACCAGGTCCAGGCCTACTATGCCGGCAGTGCCGCCTGCTCCGACGACCTGTCATTGTCGATGCAATGGAGCGGCGGTGAGGGTGATTACACGATCTTCTTCTACGACGTGGCCGGAGCGGCCGCCGCGCCGCTGGACACCAGCGCCGGGGGTGGCGGCGACTACGGCAGTCCCGGCAACTTCACCATGCCATTCACGCTCACCCCGAGCACCGCCAATGAGATCGTGTTCGCCCAGATCATGTGGGACTACAACACGGGGGTGGGGCTCAGCAACGGCTCGACGCCCGGCATGTTCGATGCGAACCGTTTCTCCGGAGAGAACCTGGACGGCCCGGAACCGGTGGATGAGAACAACGGCTGGGGCCACCTCATCACCACCTCCACCGCCCCCGTGAGCTTCACCTGGGACATGCTGGTGACCGGCTCCGACCCCATCCGCTCCTGGGCGGCCATGGCCGTCGCCTTCAAGGGCGGGCCCTGAGACTCAGGCGATCCGGATCTCGGAGCGGAACGTGCTGTTGCCATGCACCCGGCCCGAGAAGACGACCGTCGTCGCAGGCACTTTCCGGTCGAAGCCGTTGGAGTACCAACCCAGAGGACGCAGCGGCTCCAGCGAGATCGCCTCCCCCTCCGCAGGGTCGAAACCCGTGACCAGAGTCGGCGTCAGGCCCGTGGGGCACTGCAGCTCCAGACTGACATGGTCCCGCACGGCATGAATGGTGTGCCCGCTGAGTGAGAGCGTGCATTCGGGAGCGAAATGCCAGTGGATCCGGATGGAGTGTGAGCCTGCGCACAGCAGCTCGTCGGTGATCGACAGGTGCGCGGGCTCGTAGCGCCACGTGCGCCGATGCCGCACGGGATCCGCCAAACGACGATAGCCGTCGTGACTCGCCACGAGCAGGTCGGCGCCCGCCACCCTTTCGTGCGCCTCTAACTGGCTCGTGGCGTGATGCAGCCACAAGAAATTTCCGCCGAAGACGGACTGGTCCTCGCCGTCGACGGTCACCGTGTTGTGCGCGGAGGTCCCCTTGAAATAGCGACGCCAGCGACGCTCGGTGTGATACGCATAGGTCCCGGGGTCCACCAGCAGAGGTCTGCCCGAGGCACTCAGCGTGAATGCCAGCGCATCGGCGTGGCCGTGAGCGGCGATCGACAGATATCCCAGGGGACCGGCATCGGCCACGATGCGCACTTCCCGGGGCGTCTCGAATCGCTCGCCGAGGATGAAATAGCCACCCGCCCCGAAACGCCGGCGCACCGGCAAGCCCGCGCTGCAGGGAGCGAGGCTGCGGAAACGGCTCTCCGCCTCATCCCCCAGCAGCCAGCGCGTCTTGTCGTCGAAAACCTGCGCCTTCAGGCGCAGGTCGGGCCGCTCGAACAGCACCGCGCCCGTGGCCAGCAGCGAGCGGTAGACCTCGCTGTCGGCGCCGGAGCCGCCAGGTGAGAACCGCACCAGGACTCCCTCATCCGCATCTCCGATCGCCGGCACGTTGCCGCCCACATCCATGATGCTCGCGATGAAGTCGAGCATCCCCTGCAGGCGCAGCCAGTAGGCCTCTCCCAGATCCAGGCCGTTGGCGCGCGCCATCAGGCCCGCGATGAGCACCATGTCCGCGACGGCATGGTGATACCAGATCGCCTGCTCCTTGTTCACTCCGTCCTCGAAGGTCTGCTCGCGCGCAGCAGCGGTCAGCTCACGGCGCGCAAGCTCGGTCCAATGGCCGCTCTCCTGCCACGACGGCCACGTCAGGCTGGCCACGAACAGCCCGGTCGCTTCGCCCAGCAGGTGATTGTTGGCGGAGGAATGGCGAGACCAGTGGCGGGCGATGAAATGACAGTGTTGATATACGCAGCTCAGCCAACGAGCGCGGAATTGCTCGCCGGAGGCACCGGCGAACACGATCGACTCCTGCGCCCCGAGCAAGAACCACGCGATCGACCAATTCACCAGCCGCACGGCGTGCTCGAGGCTCGCGCACCAGTTCACCCCGAGCGGGTATGGGCACTGATCGAGCCAGGATTCCAGGAGTACCCGGCAACCGCGGGCATAACGCTCCTCATGCGTCAGGTGCCACGCCTGCGCAAGCGTCACGAGCTCCAGATGGCGGTTGATCTCCCATAGATACTTGATGTCGCCCACCTCGGTCTGGTTGCGATAGTCGAGATCCTTGCCGAATCGCAACGGCGCAACGACACCGGTTTTCGGATCTGTATTCCAGCGAGGCGGGAACCCGAGATCCACTTCCCGCAGCGCGAACACATCGAACCGCCCTGCCAGGACGCGATCTGCCGCCGCGGTATAGCGCGCGACGTCGAAATGAACGGGGAGCGCGCCGACCCAGGGCTTGCCCTGCCGACCCGGCGTGGGCAGGGGTACACGCGCGAGGCCTATGCCTGAACGCTCCGCAGCGCTTTGTACCTTGCGTCCCACGCGAAAGCTGAGTTCGGCGGGAGACATCGCGCGCAGGCGGTTCAGCGCCCAGCGCAGCCGGTCGTAGTGGCTCGAAGCATGCATGGGGTACACGAAACGGCTGGATCCCGCCGAGGTTCCGCTTCCCCCCGGGGGCTCGCCCGTACTGCCAAGGTATGTTTCTTGCGGGATCTCTCCCCCATGAACGTCAGCATCTTTGGCTTGGGATATGTCGGAGCGGTCTCCGCAGCCTGTCTCGCAGAGCTCGGGCACACCATCATCGGCGTGGACCCCAATGGCGACAAGGTGGACCTCATCAACGCCGGCCGCTCGCCGGTCGTGGAGGCGGAGCTGGAGGAGCTAACGCGGCGCGCCGTACAGCGGGGGCGGCTGCGCGCCGTGCAGGATCCGCAAGCCGCCGTCTATGAGAGCGAGATCACCCTCATCTGCGTCGCGACCCCCAGCAAGACCAATGGCGATCTGGATTTCCGTTTCCTGGAGAAAGTGTGCACGGAGATCGGCACGGCCCTCGCCTCCAAGTCGAGTTTTCACGTGGTCGTGGTGCGCTCGACCATCCTCCCCGGCACGCTGCGCGGGGTGCTGATTCCGTTGCTCGAGCGCTTCAGCGGCCGCAAGGCGGGAACGGACTTCGGGGTCTGCAACAATCCGGAGTTTCTGCGCGAGGGCAGCGCGATCCGCGACTTCGGCTCACCTCCGAAGACCGTGATCGGCGCTACCGATTCCCGCTCGGCGGACATGGTGGCGAGCCTCTACGAAGGAGTGCCGGGCCCGGTCATCCGCTGTCCCATCGAAGTCGGAGAGATGGTGAAGTACGCCGACAACACCTGGCACGCCGTGAAGGTCGCTTTTGCCAACGAGATCGGCAAGATCTGCAAGAGCGCCGGCGTGGACAGCCACGCGGTGATGGAGATCTTCTGCAAGGACACCAAGCTCAACCTCTCGCCCTACTACCTCAGGCCCGGGTTCGCCTTCGGCGGCTCGTGTCTGCCGAAGGACCTGCGCGCCCTCACCTACCGTGCGCGCAGCCGGGACGTCTCCACGCCGCTGCTCAACTCGCTCATGTTCTCCAATCGCGAGCAGATCGAGCACGGGCTCTCCCTGGTGATGGGCGCCGGCAAGAAGGCCGTCGGCATCCTCGGGTTCAGCTTCAAGGCGGGCACCGACGATCTGCGCGAAAGCCCCCTGGTCGAGGTGATCGAGCGGCTCATCGGCAAAGGCTTCGACCTGCGCCTCTACGATCGCAACGTGAGTCTCGCGAAGCTGACCGGAGCCAACCGCGACTACATCATGAAGGCCATTCCGCACATCGAGCGCCTGATGGTCCCCACCCTCGAAGAGGTCCTCGAGCACGCCGACGTCATCGTCATAGGCAACTCGGCCGAGGAGTTCGCGGCAGTCACTCCGCTGCTGCGCCCCGAGCAGCTCGTGATCGACTTCGTGCGCATCCGGCAGATTGAAGAGAATCATGCAAACTACGCCGGAATCTGCTGGTAAACCCGCCACGGCGCGCCCCGCGGTCCTCATCATTGTCCAGAACCTGCCGGTCCCCTTCGATCGGCGGGTCTGGCAGGAGGCGAACGAGCTGCGCGCGAACGGTTATCGGGTGGCTGTGATCTGCCCCGTAGGCCGCGGACACGAAGCGCGCTACGAGTACCTGAACGGAATCCACATCTACCGCCACCCGCTTCCGGTGGAAGGCAATGGCGCCTGGGGCTATCTGCTGGAGTATGGCGCCTCGCTCTGGTGGGAATTCCTGCTCAGTTGCAGGGTCCTCAAGCGGCATGGCTTCGATGCGATCCATGCCTGCAATCCGCCGGACAACATCTTTCTGATCGGCGGCTTCTTCAAGCTGTTCGCCCGCAAGCGCTTCCTGTTCGATCACCACGACATCAACCCTGAGCTGTACGAGGCCAAGTTCGGCAAGCGTGGCCTGCTGTACAAGTTGATGCTGCTGTGGGAGCGGCTCACGTTTGCTGTGGCGGATGTCTCGATCGCGACCAACGAGAGCTATCGGCGCATCGCGATCGAGCGCGGGCACATGTCGCCGCAGGACGTGTTCGTGGTGCGCTCCGGACCGAGCCTCGAGCGGCTGAAGATCCTTGCGCCGGTGGAGCGCCTGCGCAACGGCCGGCGCTTCCTCGTCGGCTACGTCGGCGTCATGGGACAGCAGGAGGGCATCCCTTATCTCATCGACGCCGTCGATCACATCGTTCACACCGCGAAGCGTACTGACGTGCAGTTCGCCCTGGTGGGTGGAGGTCCCGCACTGGAGCAGATGCGAGCGCGCGTGCGCGAGCGGGGACTGACGCAGTACATCGACTTCACGGGACGGGTTCCGGACCAGACGCTCCTGGAGGTGCTCAACACCGCGGATGTCTGCGTGAACCCCGACGAAGTCAACCCGATGAACGACAAGTCGACCATGAACAAGATCATGGAGTACATGGCATTAGGCAAGCCGATCGTACAGTTCGATCTCACCGAGGGACGCTTCTCGGCCCAGGAAGCCTCGGTCTACGCCAGACCTAATGACGCCCTCGACCTGGCACGGCACATCCTCGCCTTGCTGGATGACCCTGCGAAACGGGAGGCGATGGGGCGATTCGGCCGGCATCGCGTGGAGAACGAGCTTGCGTGGCCGCACGAGGCGCCGAGGCTGCTGAGCGCGTATGAGCGGCTGTTTCAGGGGCGAGGCGCCCTGCTTCGTGGCGAGCCTGCACGTCGCCCGGCGCAGCAGGGCGGGGCTCCGCGACCGAACGAGGCGATGCTGGAGGGCAGGCCCGCGCAGCACCACGAAGCAACACTCCGGGGCGACGCACCTACACGGCAGCGCGCTCGCTGAACGTCCAGAGGCTGTTGCCCAAAAAGTTCCACAACAGCACGACACCGGTCGCGCACACCTGCGCGAGGATATAGTTCCAGCCGATGACGGTCAGCAACCGCATCAGTCCTGCGTTGAGCAGCAGACCCGCCCCCGCCAGCAGCAGGAATTTGACGATCGCCGGCGCGTGGCTGTTGCGGCTGCGAAAGGTGAAGCGGTAGTTGAGCGAGTAGTTGGCGCCGGCGCTGATGACGAATCCGATGCACGAGGCGAGCGTGGGGCCGGTGAGCCGAGCTTGCACCAGAGCGATCAGCATCGCGTATTGAATGGCGGTCGCGACCGCTCCCACGAGCGCAAAGCGCAGGAACCGGGACACTGTCTTCTCCGCCGGACGTGCTGGCACTGCCTAGATGAGCTTCTCGATGATGTAGCGCGGGCGACCCTTGGCCTCCTGGTAGACCTTGCCGAGGTATTCCCCGATGATGCCGACACACAGGATCTGGATGCCGCCGAGGAAGTAGATTGGAAGCAGCGTCGAGGTCCAGCCCGGCACGGCGTGGGTGGTGAACAGGCGCACCCACAGCGTCCACAGACCCATCCCGCAGCTTCCCAGAAACACCAGGAAGCCGATGCTCGTGATGAGCCGCAGCGGCACCACCGAGAACGAGGTGACGCCATCCAGCGCCAGCGCCAGCATCTTGTGCAGCGGGTACTTGGACACTCCGGCAAAGCGCTCCGCGCGCGCGTAATGCACGACGCTGGATTTGAAGCCCAGCAGCGGCACGATGCCGCGCAGGAACAGATTCACCTCGCCGAAATTCCTCAGCGCCACGATCGCCGGCCGGCTCATCAGCCGATAGTCGGCATGGTTGTAGATCGACTCCACGCCCAGGGCCTTCAGCACCCGATAGAAGGCCTGCGCCGAAGCCCGTTTGAACAGCCCGTCGCTGCGGCGGTCGTTGCGTACCCCGTAGACGACATGCACACCCTGTTGGTACGACTGCAACATTTCCGACATCGCTTCGACGTCATCCTGCAGGTCCGCATCCACGCTGATCACGGCGTCGGCGTCGACTGTGAACAAACCTGCCAACAGCGCGTTCTGATGTCCACGATTGCGCGACAGCTTGATCCCACCGACGCGCTCGCAGGCATGCGCGATGCTTTCGATCATCTCCCAGCTGCCGTCGCGGCTGCCGTCATCGACATACACCACCTGGCTTTCGGGCGCAGCCCGGCCGCCCGCAATCAGGCCCTCGAGCACCGTCACCAGTCGACGGGTCGTCTCCGGCAATACCGCGGTCTCGTTGAAACAGGGTACGACGATGGCCAGCTGTGGGGTCTTTGCCGGGAATGCGGCAGGAGCGCCCGGAGCGAACCACTCCGCCTCGGTCTCCACAAAGCCTCGTGTATGAGCGTGCACGACTGTCATCCTTCAGTGGGCGCGGCGTTGGCCCCAGACGAAAAAGCGCCGCTCCGCCGGCACCCGCGTCCGGTCGAAATCGTTGCGCCGCGCCTCCTGGAAGTACACCGACCAGCCGGCGTATTGGGGCATGCGCAGCAGCTCCGACAGCACATCGCGATGCTGCGCAGCCTGCTTCTCGACGAAGTCGGCGGTGCAGCGCTCCCCGCTCGCGCGGTACACCGTGCTCGCGCCCACATGCAAGGTGCTCAAGCGAACGGACGGATCGCGCTCGATGAGCGACATCATCATGACATACGGCTCTTCGGAGATGACCAGCACTTTGCCCGAGCAGGCCCGCGCGAAGTCCCGACCCTCCACGCGCAGCAGCGCAAACGACTCCTGCTTGGCCGCATGGTCCAGGGGAAAGGCGCCCAGCGGCACCGAGTCCGTGGCGCGGCGTGAAGTCAGAAGCGGGTACGTCCAGTCGTAGTGGCGCACCATCGGGCCGTGCGCGACTTCGGCAATCACCTGGTTCGCGAGCACCAGGGCGGCTACCGCGGCGACCGCCTGAGGAGGCCGCACGTACCGGCTCAACAGCAGGGCGGCCAGGATAGCCGCCGCCACGTAGGCGAGCAGCATGTGCCGGCCGGGTGTGGGGTTGGGCAGCCAGAACAGCAGGGTCGGGAGCGCGAGCAGTGCGATTGCGACCAGATGCAGCCGGCTCAGCTGGCGCGATGCATGCGAAAACAACAGCACTGCGAGGCAGGACAAGGTGGCCACGCCCATGCACAGAACGAACGTCGCCAGCCCCTTCGGCACCGTGCGCAGCTTGTAGAACTGCTCGAAGAAGCTCGCCACGAACCCCTGCCCCGCCGCAGTGCCGTGGTCCCCGCCTGAGCTCACGATCGCGAGCCACAGGACGCAGGCCGAGCCCATGACGAGCAGCCTGCCGGCACTGGCCCGCAGCCACT
>DATNEN010000279.1:0-3658 GCA_035552975.1 Steroidobacteraceae bacterium | reverse complement strand
AGTGCCGCGCGTCGAGCTGGACTTCATCCTGGTGAGCGAGGGCATTTCGGTCACGGATTTCCGTGTGCCGGATGTGCGCTTCTCGGATCATCGGCCGCTGGTGTGCGATTTTCACGTGGGCGCAGGCGAGTCTGCGCGCCGTTCCGCCGCGTAACCCGCAGAACCCTCGGGGGCGCGGAAGAGGTTCTCAAGCCATGAACGAGCCCGCCGCATGGAGCCTGGAGCGCGATTCGGAAAAGATCGCGTGGCTCACGCTGGACAAGCCCGGTACCTCCGCCAATGTGCTCTCGAGCGGCGTGCTGCGCGAGCTCGAAGCGCTGTTGCAGCAGCTCGCACAGGATCTGCCGGCCGGCGTCGTCGTGCTCTCGGGGAAGAAGAGCGGCTTCATCGCCGGAGCCGATATCAATGAGTTCACCGCAATCGCCAGCGCGGCGGACGGCTACGGCCTGATCCGCTCCGGGCAGCAGGTCCTGGATCATCTGGAGGCATTGCCCTGTCCCACGGTCGCAGCCATTCAGGGCTTTGCGCTGGGTGGCGGGCTCGAGCTCGCCCTGGCCTGTCGCTACCGCGTGGCCGTCGCCGACGAGCGGCTGTCGCTCGGACTGCCCGAAGTGCAGTTGGGGATCCATCCCGGCTTCGGCGGTACGGTGCGCTCGGTCCGGCTGCTGGGCGTGCGCGCCGCGATGGAGATGATGTTGACGGGCAAGTCCGTGCGCGCCGACAAGGCGCTCAGGATCGGACTCGTCGATCGTCTCGTTCCGGCCGACCAGTTGCGCGCGGCCGCCCGTGAGATCATCCAGCGTTGCCCGGCCCCGCAGCGGGCGCCGTTCATCGAGAAGGTGCTCAGCTGGCCGCTGGTGCGCTTTCTGGTGAAGCCCGCCCTGATCGCCCAGGTGGCTGCGAAGGCCCGCCGTGACCAATACCCTGCCCCGTTTGCGATCCTCGAGCTGTGGGGGCGATACGGGGCGCGCGGTGCGGCCGCCTTCGAAGCCGAAGCGCGCTCGATTGCGCACCTGTTCACGACCGACACCTCACGCAACCTGGTGCGGGTGTTTCTGCTGCAGGACCGGCTGAAGTCCCAGGGAGGCAAGGCAGCCGCGGACGTCCAACATGTGCACGTCGTAGGTGCCGGGGTCATGGGAGGCGACATTGCCGCATGGTCCGCTCTGCGCGGCTTCACCGTGACCCTGCAGGACCGCACCTTGGAGTTGATCACTCCGGCGCTGCAACGCGCCCGCGATCTGTTTGCGAAGCGTCTGAAGGATCCCGCGCAAAGCGCAGCGGCGAGCGAACGGCTCACGGCTGACGTGGAGGGAACGGGGGTGGCGCGCGCCGATGTCATCATCGAGGCCATCTTCGAGAGCCTGGATGCCAAGCGCAGCCTCTACGCGCAACTCGAGCCGCACATGAAGTCCAATGCGCTGCTGGCGACCAACACCTCGAGCCTGGTTCTCGAGCCGCTCGCGCAACGCCTGGCTCGCCCGGAACGGCTCGTGGGACTGCATTTCTTCAATCCCGTGGCACAGATGCCTCTGATCGAGATCGTGCACTCGCGCAGCACCTCGCCCGAGGTGCTGCAATGCGCGACCGCGTTCGCGCGGCGACTGGACAAGCTCCCGGTCCCCTGCAAGAGCTCGCCCGGCTTTCTGGTGAACCGCGTACTCATGCCCTACCTGCACGAGGCCATGTTTGCGGCGCAGGAAGGGGTTCCGCTGGCGGTGATCGATGCAACCGCCGTGCGCTTCGGCATGCCGATGGGTCCGATCGAGCTGGCCGATGTCGTGGGTCTGGATGTGGCGAGCCATGTTGGTGAGATCATCGCCGAGGAGCTGGGACGCGCCGCGCCGGACCTCTCGCGACTGAAGCAGAAGGTCGCCGCCCGGCAGCTCGGGCGCAAGAGCGGCCAGGGCTTCTACACCTGGAAGGACGGCAAGGCCGTGAAGCCGCCCTCCGAGGCCACGCCTCCCCCGGACCTGATCGATCGGCTGATCCTGGTGCTCGTCAACGAGTGCGTAGCGTGCCTGCGGGAACAGGTCGTCGCAGACCCCGACCTGGTCGATGCTGCAGTGATTTTTGGGACGGGGTTCGCACCGTTTCGCGGCGGCCCGCTGAGGTACGCGCGCAGCCGCGGTTTCGCAACCGTCGAGGCACGCCTGCGAGAGCTGACAACGCGATACGGCTCACGTTTCGAGCCTGATGCGGGATGGACTTCACTGCAGGGTTTGCGGGCCGATCCGGCTTCGCCCGATCAGCGGGCGGCGGCGGGAAAACCGTGAACGGCGTTCCGCAGGACGACGAAAGTCCTGTGCTACCATGAAACATAAGTTGCGACGCACCACTTCTGGATCGATGGCGTCAGGCTCGACTCAATGGCCGAAGAACGCGAAGCCAGCGTTCACTTGCTCAAGACTCTCGCGCCGCTCGATGGGCTGAAGCGCGAAAACCTTGCCGCGCTCGCGAAAAAAGTCGCGGTGCGCACCCTGTCGGCTGGGCGTCCGCTGTTCAAGGAGGGCGACACCGACAAGCGCACGGTGTGGGTCGTGGACGGCATGGTCGAAGTGCGCGAAGGCGAGCGCACGATCGCCATGATCCGTGGCGGCACTCGCGAAGCCCGCACTCCCCTGTACCCTGAGCTGCCCCGGCGTGTGAGCGCGCGCGCCGTGGACGAAGTCAGCTATCTGTCGATCGACAGCGAGTTGCTCGATGTGATGATCACGTGGGACCAGACCGGCTCCTACGAAGTCTCGGAGCTGCAGCGGCAGGGTGATGCCACCGGCGGCGATGACTGGATGACGACGCTGTTGCAGACGAATGCGTTCCACCGCATTCCGCCAGCCAACATCCAGGCGATCTTTCTGCGCCTGCAGCGCGTGCCGTTCCGCGCCGGCGACGTCGTCATCAAGCAAGGCGACGAAGGCGATTTCTTCTACATCATCGTCAGCGGCAAGTGCGTGGTCACGCGCGAGACTCCGCTCAACCGCGACGGCATCAAGCTCGCGGAGCTGGGCGTCGGGGACACCTTCGGCGAGGAGGCACTCATCGCCGAAGCCAAGCGCAATGCAACCGTGACGATGCTGACCGACGGCTCGCTGATGCGGCTGAACAAGAACGATTTCCGCGAGCTGATGAACGAGCCGCTGCTGCAGTGGGTGAGCTCCGAGCGTGCCGAGCAGATCGTCCAGGGCGGCGGGCGCTGGCTGGACGTTCGCCTGCCGAGCGAGTTCCAGAACATGGCTGTCGAGGGCTCGTTCAACATCCCGCTGTACTTCATCCGGCTGAAGCTCTCGACGCTCGATCGCAACACGCCCTATGTCGTGTATTGCGATACCGGCCGGCGCAGCTCCGCGGCGGCGTACATCCTGGTGGAACGCGGTTTCGAGGCCTACGTGCTGAGCGGCGGCCTGACCAACAGCTCCGTCACCCTGCGCCGCACGGCCTGAGGCGCGCTTCCTTCTCAACGGTGCGTCTGCGCGCCGGCTACGCTCACATGGTGTGGGTCGCTTTGTCGCCCGACAGGGCCCCTGCCAGGTAGGTCTCGATCTTCTTCTGTGTCTGCCCGCGGTCCTGCTCGCTGAACTGCACGCCGATGCCGGCGGTGCGCTTGCCCTGGGCACCCTTGGGGGTCACCCAGATGACGCGCCCGGCGACGGGCAGCTTC
>DATNEN010000278.1:0-3290 GCA_035552975.1 Steroidobacteraceae bacterium | reverse complement strand
AACCAGGGGCTCTCCGGCGCGATGGTGACATTGACGAAGTCGCCGCAGGCACATGGGCCGGCGGCGATGACGGTGTTCTCGGATGAGCACGGGTCCTTTGTCTTTCCGTCAACAGCGCCGGCGGGCACCCTGTCAGTTCGGGGCCGCCGCGCTGCACGGTCCGATGCAGGAGGTCAGGGGGTACTCGTACGGTGCGCCTCTGCTGGTCAACTCGCGAACCCTCATCCGCGAATACGAGGTGCCTGAGCCCAACGCCATCCGCGAGGCCGTCACGCTCGATGATCCGAACAGCCTGTTCGTCGCGGATGTGAGCTCCAACCGAATCTTCCGCATCGACACCGCTAGCGGCGCCATTCGCACGTTGACCATCCCCGGGCCTGACCTGCTCGGCCCGCACACCCTCGTGCGCGGCAACGACGGGCTGTGGATCGGACCGTTCTTTCCCGGACACGTGGTGCGGCTGGAGCCGAAATCCGAGAGCTGGAAGCTGTGGCCGCTCGCCCCCGCGAACGGGCACCCGGTGGGGCTGCACGATTTGTCCTTCGATACGCATCACGATCTGACCACCGATCCTCACGGGCGGATCTGGTTTTCGGACATCGGCAACAACGCCATCGGCTGGCTCGATCCGCGCACGGGCAAAAGCGGGAGCTACCCGATCCCGCCGGTGCCGGGCCGCAAGGGCGGGGAGCAGGTCTATGGCCTGGCCATGAGCCCCGACCACACGCATGTGTGGTACGCGCAGGTCGGGATCGGGAGTTTCGGCAGCTTCAACACGCAGACACTCAGATTCGAGACCCAGGTCAGCCTGCCCAGCCCGACCGCCGGACCGCGGCGAATTTCCATGTCCGACGATGGCGTGCTGTATCTGGCGCTGTACGGTGCCGGCCAGCTGGCTGCGTATGACACGCGCGCGCTGAAGATGATCGGGATCTACGACCTGCCGGATCGGGCGAGTGCTCCATACTCCACGACCTGGGATCCGCAGCGCAGAGTCGTCTGGATCAGCACCTCCAACGCGGATGCGATCTACCGGTTCGACCCGAAAGACAGATCCTTCGGAGTGCTGCCGCTGCCACGTGAGCGCGCGTTTCTACGGAGCGTGAACATCGATCGGCACACCGGAGCGCTCGTCACCTCGTATGCCAACATCGTCGAGCACGTGCGCGGCCCGCGCATGGCACTCATCATCGACCTGGGCGACAGGGCTGCAGCTGCTGCCAGAAGCCCGGCCGCCGCCGGCATCCCTGCACTGGCCGACTCATCGAGGTCGCCATGAATCATCGAGCCTCTCGCTTGTGCATGGGTTTGGTGGCCCTGTCCGTCGCGGTGGCAACCACGTCTGCGCGGGCCGATGGATCCAGTTCCAAGCTCTCCGAGCTTGCGCAGCAGAAGCACTGCGATGAATGCCATGCGGTGGATGCGACGCGCATCGGCCCCCCATTCACGGCCGTTGCGATTCGCCACCGTGCCGAGGGCGATGCCGCAGTCGAGCCGCTGGCGCAGAAAATCATCCATGGAGGCGCCGGCAACTGGGGCGACATTCCGATGATTCCGAACGAGCGGGTGACGCTCGAGGAAGCGCGGGCGCTGGCCCGATGGATATTGAGCCTCAAGTCCGGCTGAGGTGCGTCATCGACGGCGTCTCAGCGGGACGGCCAGTCATATTTGAGCGGCGTCGTCGCCAATGTGGCGGCTGCAAAGAACGCCGATTTGTCGACCAGCCGCTCGTGCGCCGAGAGTTGCGGCGGCGCGTTCTTCGCATGCCGGAGCATTCTCACCGCTATGGAATTGCCGCGTTCTTGCCAGCATCGCTGGTAGCCGTCCGAGCTGCTTGCGATATGTCGGGCAAGCAGCCAGCCCTTCTCGAGAGGGCAGGGCTGCGTGGTCAGGCCGAGTGAGGAATAGTCGGTCCCGGTCGCGCGATTCGGCGGCGATTCTCCCACCGCCACGATCCTGGGTTGTAGATCCCTGGCATCGCCCTCTGGCGGCAGGAAGAAATATCTCGGGGCGAAGGCCTCCGCGGCGGGTACCTGCAGAATGGGTTTGCCGATGGCGGTGCCGTCGCTCGCGTAGACGACAATCGTTCCTGCCTTTCGATCTTTCTTGCTGTAACAACCATCGTGCTCGGCAGCAGGAGCCTTCTGCATGGGCTGATAGCTGAATAGCCTGGCTCTGGCGTACCCCGGCTGTGCACCGCAGGGCTCACTCAACAGTACGATGGCGGCGGCGGGGCGCAACACTATCCCGCCGATGAGGTCGGCCTCCTTGCCCAGGTAGACCTTGGGATTGCCGTGCGAAGCCGGATTCACGCCATCCTGTCCGGAGTCCCCGGCGACGTTGCCACTGGAGATGCCGGATAGAAATGCCGCGACGAGCAGGCTGGCGACAGCGGATGATTTCATCGAACACCACTGGAATCTGCGGGGCGTTCCCTGCGGAACAGCCGGCGCACCAGATGAACGGTCAAGCGAAAACCCACCGCCGCCGCGAGACCCACGCCCGTCGCGATCGCGAGGGTGAGATCCTGTCCTGCCATGTGCGCCGCGGAAACCACGCGGCTACGATAGAGCCGGCGCAGGTCCCTGTCGAGAGAAGCGCTCCCCGCTAGGGGGCGCACGCCAGAGTCAGACTTCTGCCTTCGGACAGGCGCACTTGTTGCAGCGGATGCCCGTCGCACTGGAAGGAGATCTGGCAATACTTGGGGTGTCCGAAATCCGGATCGCCCGCCAGGTGATTGCCGCAGGCAACACTGCAGCTGTCGTATGAGCGCGAACACGCGGATTGCAGCACATACGTCACGTCAAAGCTGCGACCGTTGCGCGTACTCGCGTAACGCGCGTAGCGGATCTGAGGCGCAGGACCGGAGGCGCGCGCCACCTGCAGACCCGGGATCAGCGCCACCGTATAGATGCCGCGTCGATAGGCAACTTTCCAGCGCGCTCCGTATTTCTGCGCCTCTGCCTCCTCGAACTCGCCGGTCGCCCTGGCGATCTCGGCTGTCTGCACCGCAATGGGCTGCCCCACGATCGAGAAGAAGTGCCTGGTCGTCGGGGACGCGTCGAATGACTCGAATGAGCCGAGCGCGGTTGCGTATTTCGCGGCAAGGGCATCCAGTGCAGGCCCCTGCACTGCGGCGATCTGCTCAGGAAGTATTCCGTTGGCGGCGTAAGGAGAGGGGTCGCTCACGCTGTGTGCCATGTCCTGGGCGTGGAGCAGGCTCGCTGCATCTACTCCGAGGGACACCAGCGCCAGCCGCGTCTTCAGCACGGACGAGCTCGTGTTCAATT
>DATNEN010000277.1:0-4215 GCA_035552975.1 Steroidobacteraceae bacterium | reverse complement strand
GATTCTGCGGCGAGTTCGGACCGTAGGCATTGATCGAGCTCTTACCGTAGATATCGTCCGCGACCCATTTGAGCACATTGTCGAACAGGTTGAAGGAGGCATGACCGATGGCTCCGCCCACGAATTCATCGCCGATGTCCTTGGCGTTGTACCTGCGGTAGCTCACATCACTGGTCAGCTGGCCGTCGAAGTTCGGGCGCGTCTCCAGGAAATTTCCCGCCAGCCCCGCTTCCAGCCACTCGCCGCTGATGGGCTGATCGGTCCGATCAATGTTGTCCGAGGCACCGACCCCGAGGCGCAGGCCGGAAATGCCCGACAGCAGGTCCTGCGCGGCGTAACTCCTGCCGCAGGCGAGGGCCAGAACGACCCCGACCGCGACCGCAACCGCAACCGAGAGGACCCATTGGGACCCGGCTCGGCAGGCGCTTCGAGCAGCTCCGTGCGATGCACTAGCCACGGGCCCCCTTACTCTGCTTCGCGTACGCAGCGCCATATTCGTACCAGCGGCCGTCGTAGTAGCCGGAGAGCCGCGACACGGGTGCCTGATTGAGGATGAGCTTCAGTCGCTCGGAGTTGCCGATCTTCGCAATGGCATCCAGCACGGCCGCTTCCTGTGTCTCGCCGGCCTTGACGACCATCAGGATCTGACCTGCGCCCGAGACGACCACGGCGGCCTCGCTCGTGACCAGCACCGGCGAGGAGTCCAGGAGGATGATCGAGCGCGGCAGCATCGACGTGATGTTTGCACGCAGCTCATGCATGCGCGCGCTGGCCAGCAGCTCCGTCGCAACCTCCGAAGGAGCGCCGGCCGGCAGGACCCACAGGTTTGGCCGGTCGGTGGGCAGCAGAACGGAACGCAAGCTCATCTCGGGGGAAGCCAGCAGGTCCAGCAGCCCGGGCTCGTCGGACACGCCCAGCAGGCGGCTCACGTGCGGTTTGGCCACGTCGGCATCCACGAGCACGACGGAGTGGTCTTTCTCGAGCGCGAGGCTCAGTGCGAGATTGATGCTGGTGTGCGTTTTGCCGTCACCGGGCAATGCGCTCGTGATAGCCACGAGACGCGCTTCGGGTGGGGCGCCTTCGGCCTGAAATGCGGCGTCGATGATCGAGCGTTTGATCGCGCGGTATTCGTCCGCGACACGGCGCATTTCCGCCTCCGGCGGCAGCACTCCTTCCTTCATGAGCGCCTGCTCGTCGATGTGCACTGTCCGCTTGGGCGCTTCCCCGGGAACAGGATCCGTCAGGCTCACACGGACCTCGGGACGAACTTCCGCCAGGGGTCCGGGCAAGCGCGCGGCGGGACGCGCCTTGGTGAGGACGTCGCCTCCGGCGGCCTTCATCTTCTCCAGGGTTTTCTCGACGAGGCTCATGTCGCACCCCCGCCTCTCAGGTTGGCGAGCAACCTGAGTGCCTGGTCTGCAAACAGGGTCATGGCGACGAACATCACGAGGATGACCGCGGCGGCGCCCGAGAGCATCAGCAGGTCACGGCGCATCAGCTCGCGGTGCTGCGTAAGCCAGACCCGGCTGACAGTGCCGATCACGGGCAACCCGGTCCTCTCCTCCAGGCGACGGGCGTTCTGGAACACTGGCCGGGAGTGATTCAATACGAAGGCCACAGCCCCGCCGAGTGCCAGGCCGATCAGCAACACGCCGGTGAACAGCAGCGGCCGATTGGGCGCCGCGGGACGCAGCGGCACCGACGGAGGGTCGATCACCTGGAACTTGACGGTGCCGGTCTCGTCGGCGTCCTGGGAGATCTTGGCGGTCTCCAGGCGTTGCACCAGGGCCTGGTACTGCGCGCGCGTCACGTCGTAGTCGCGATTGAGGCGCGCCAGATCCGCCTCCACCTGCGGCACGGTATTGATCATCTTGCGAAGGTTCTCCACGTTGACACTGCGCTGCGCGACGTCGCGTTGCAATTCTGCGATCGCCACGTCCGCCTTGTTCAACTCGAGCTTCATGCTCTGGAAAACCGGATTCGCCTTGGTGGAGCCCGACAGGCTGCCCGTGGGGTGGCCCTTGCGAAGGCGCTCGATCTCCGCGGCCTGCTGCGCCCTCAGATCCTCCAGCGTCTTGCGAACGGCAATGACATCGGGATGCTTGTCCGTGAAACGCAGCAGCAGGTCCTGCTCGCGCTTCTCCAGCTCCTGGATGCGCGCGTTCAGGTCGCCACCGGTCTTGCTCGTGGGCGTGATGTTGGAATTGAGCTCGCTGTCGAAGCCGAACACGAACGGATCCTCGCCTGTCAGCTGGCGCGTCAGCTCGTCCTTGCGGGCCTGGGCGAGCGCCAGATCCTTGCGTGCCTGTTCGAGGCCGGTGACCTCGGTCTGCAGGCGGGCGAAGTAGTCGCCGCGCTGATCCGGCATCATGCCGACGTTCTTTTTCTTGAAGTCCGCCAGACGCTGCTCGGCCGCGCTCAGCCGCTGCTCATAGTCGGCGATCTGCTCACGCAGGAATCTCTGTGCGGAGAGCTGCCCGCTGCGCTTGTCGCCCAGGGTGTCCTCGACGAACGCATTGAGCAGCGACTTCACCACCGCGACACCCTTGGCACGGCTGGTGTCCTGAAAGGTGATGGTGTACAGCCCGTCCGTGGCGTTCGGCCCGGCGTTGGCGGTGATCACGATGCGCTGCTGCAGGCTCGCCACCAGGCGCTCGCGTTCACCCTGGTTCGTGACGCCGGCATCCAGTCCGTTCTCGTGAGCGACCCGCCGCAGATGCGGCTGGCTCAGCAGGGCCTGGCGCACCATCGCGAGGGCCGATTCGACGTTCGGAGTCACCGTCAGCCCCTGCAGCAGAGGACGGAGGGCGCTCTGGGTGTCGACATAGACCCGGGCTCGCGCTTCATAGACGCTCGGCAAGGTGAGAACGAACAACCAGCCGAGGATGCAGACGGCGCCGAGGACCGCGAGAGCGACCCAGCGGAAACGCCAGGCCCCCCGCAATTCCTCGACCAGCATGTTGAGCGTCTCGTTCAAATTGGCTGCCTCCCCGGGCGGACTTCAGAACAAGGACTCGGGCACGACGAGCACATCGCCCGGCTGTAACAGCGGATTGTCAGCTGCCCGCCCCTTTTTCATCAGATCGTCGAGCCGCACACGGATGACCTGCTGGTTGCCGTTCGCATCCTTGCGCAGAATCCTGGCGCGGTTTCCCGAGGCGAAGGTGGTAAGCCCTCCGACATCGAGCATCGCGTCCAGCGCCGTCATGCCCCGGCGGTAGGCGATCGAGGCCGGCCGCGCGACCTGCCCGATGACCTTCACCTGGTTGAACGCGCTCTGGGCGTTGGTGACGATGATGTTGACCTCGGGAGACCTGACGTACTCGGCAAGTACATGCTCGATATCCCGCGCGAGCTGCGTCGGGGTCTTCCCTACCGCCACCATGTCCTCCACCAGGGGGGAGGAGATCTTCCCGTCGGGACGCACCGGCACGATGACGGTCAGCTCGGGATTGCGCCAGACGAACACCTGGATGACATCGCCGGGCCCGATGAGATAGGTGGGGTCCGCGGCCTGCGGAGCGGGGGCCTGGGGAGTGGCGGGGGCGCCCGAGGGCGGGGCCTTCGCCGTCTCAGCCGGCGGGGGCGGAGGAGCCGCCATCGCCGCCAGCGGGCCCAGCAGGGCCGCCAGGCTGGCGAGCGCACACAGGCGCCTCATGCCCTTGGAAAAATTCTTACGGAAACAGGATCTTGCCGACATAAGTGCGCCAACCGCGTTCAAATTTGTTCTGAAGGCCCGCACGTGCCCGGTCTCGTCTGGCTTGCAGGGACTCCCGGCATTCCCCTGGCCGCGACGGTCCTCGCTGCATCTTCGAGTGTAAAGGCCAGCCGCGACTCTAGTGTAAACATCAGCCGCTTCGGCAGGCAGTGCTGCTTTGGAAAAATGTGCGCCATTCGTCACTGAAAAGCTCCGGGGAATACGGGCATCGCTCCCCACGGCGGACATTGAGCCACACCCCCGTTGCCGGCGTGCTACTCGAGCCACATCCGGTTGAGCAGTACAAAACCGGATCCCGAGCCGGCGCTCCGGAATAAGACAAGCTTGGCTACATGCCGCATGTCCATGCGGCGCCCCCGTGGGGAGGACTCGATCTGTCGCAGAGCGATCGAGATCCTCTGGCGGGTGCCGGCGGCGATCACATAATCGGCATTGAAGCGATCGGTGTATTCCTGGTTGTGCTCGCGGTCCTCGATCCGGAGCGTCAGCTGGACGGG
>DATNEN010000276.1:0-3838 GCA_035552975.1 Steroidobacteraceae bacterium | reverse complement strand
GCAAGGGCCAGCAGGTGGTGCTGTCCTTCGCCATCAACCTGGGCGCCGTCACCAAGCTCCATCGCCGCACCGCGGTGGTCGCGCACGTCTCGCGCGGCGGCACCGGGCTGATGATGGAGACCTACGCCCAGTCCTCGAGCTGACGCGGTTCTTCGTCCCTACCGTGGTGGGGGCAGCCTCGACCGGCACAGGGAAATGACGCTCGCCCCGGGGACGCGACTCTCGGGAGCTTCCCGGCAGCCGTGTGCTAACAGGCCAAGGGAAAACTGAAACTCCATGTCGAAACGGGCCGCTCGATGCCCGTTCGCTTCCCAGTCAGGCGGCACTCTGAAGGTCGCGTTTTGCAGAAACCCGGGAATCTTTTTGCCCAGGTCAGAGAAGGCGGCGTAGGTCTCCTTGACGTCCACGGCATGCCCCTTGCCGTCGATACTGAACTCGACATCGACAACCCCCTCCTGGTTACGGCGCACCGCGGCGTCCGGGTAATACAGGTCGCCGAGGCCTGCGATCATCCGCGGGATCTTCAGCCGCGCGGAATCAGGCGCGGGCGCCGCGGCCGGCTCGAACGTGATTTCGGGTATGGCATTCAGGGCCGCCTGAACGTCGGGCGGTCGCGCGTCGGGTTCGTGAGGCGTATACGGCCCATTGTCATGCACTCTCAGGCGGTAGGCGTGCTCGTTGGCGATCACATAGGTGACATACGTGTACTCAACAACCGGCAGGGGACTCAGATGAGTGGCGCGCGACCAGGTCCAGGCTCCATTGCCCGCGATCGATGTCGCCTCTCCGTGGAACCCTGACCTCATATCGTCACCGAAGTTGTCCTCGAGCGCCTTGCGATAAGCGGCGTCATTGAGCGTGGCCCCCGCGGGAGTGGCGTCCTGCAAACGCAAGATCGACAGCGTTGCGTCACCGAAATACACCGTCACCGAATGAGCATCCAGATTTTCGATGAGCTTTGAGGCCGTCACATTGTCCGGCAGGTCGTTGAGGCGGATTCCCATCTTGGGGATGTAGACCCCGGCACCGTAGCTGACCATCGGCAGCAGCAGAAGGATGGGGACGAGCCGGATGCCGGTTCCATTCATAGAGTTCCGTGTTCAGCGGCTCGTGGTGACACTCGGAAGTCGCCCTCTCGCATCGGGGGCCCGCGCTCGGCAACGCATGCTATGGGATCACGCGCCAGCCGTTGAGCACGGTCCCGGCCGGCACCACGAGGTAGCCGTCGCCCGCGCCCAACCCGGTCGTCAGGATCGCATTCTGTTCGTCAGGCGCAGCGATGGCCGCACCTGCCGAGCCGCTCCAGAGCACGCTGCCGTTGCTCGAATCGAGCGCGTACACCGCCCCGGATGAGGACCCCACGACCACGACGTTGTCGATGACTATCGGTGCGGAGACCAGCCCGCCATCGCCGGTGAAGGTCCAAAGCGTGTTGCCCGAGCTCAGGGAAGTGGCCGTCAGCGTCCCGTCCGCCTGGAAGAACCCGGTGGTGTCGTTGAAGGCAGGTGGCGGACCGGCACTGAAGGTCCCCAGCTTCTTGCCCGTCGCACCATCCAGAACCAGGCTCTCATCCTGGGTCGGGTTGAGATGCAGCAGTTCTCGCGCGTACACCGCGCTGTTCGCGAACACCGCGGTCTTGCCGCCCCCGCCGAAGCATCCCTCGGCGAAGTGCCACAGGGTGGTGCCTACTATGGGGTCGAACTTCCAGACATCGCAGGGACCTGAGACGAACACCCCGTCGGACGAGGCCGCGGGCGAGCTGTGATCGGCCCCGGAGTTCGAAGTCCACAGCGTATTGCCGTTGGTCTCATCCGCGGCCGTAGTTCCACCTTCGCCCACGACGTAGACGACGCCGTTCACCGCGGCGGGGGGCGAGGTAACGCCGGATTGACTGAGCTGCACCGAATACCCGGCCGCGCCGGTGGCGGCATCGAAACTTCGCAGTACGCCGTCGTAGTTGATAACGAACACGGTGCCGTGGTCATAGGCGGCGCCGGTGAATGCGCCGTCTGTCCCGGCAAGTGGCGCCATCCAGACCACGTTTCCGGTGGTCTCGTCGAGCGCGTACACGGTGCCACCGGCAGTTACAGGCGGAACAGGAATGTTCGTGGTAACGAATACCTTGCCCCCGGCAATTACAGGATAGGACACGAGCGTGCCGCTCAGCGTCGCGTTCGACCAGTGCGCAGTTGGCGGGAAAGTCGGACCGTTGGCGCCTACGGTCGCTCGACCCGAATGCGCGTAGTCAATCTGAAACGTCATCGACTGGCTCAGCGGTGGCGTGGGCGACGGATTGGGCTGGAACACGTTAACGCTGGTGCTTCCCGAGAAGCCGCCAAACTGCGCGGTCACGCTCGCGCTGCCCGCGGCAACTCCACTCACGACACCACTGCTGCTGACAGTCACCTTGGTCGTGTCCGCGGATGACCAGGTGGCCTGCGCGGTGACGTCAACGTTCGTGCCGTCGGAGTAGGCCGCAGTAGCCGTGAGCTGGGTGGACTTGCCGATGGCGACCGTGACCGTCGGGGCGGGCGCGACTGCTACGGACTGCAGGCTCGCGGTGATCGCAACCACGGAGACCGGAACGTAGACAAAGCCGCCGATGCCCAGCCCCGAGCCGGCTCCTGCACCCGGGAAAGTGGTGGCGTCGATCATCCCGACCAGAATGAGATCGTTGCCGGTGCCGAGGCTGCCCGGGTTGACCGTGGCAGTGTTCTGCGAGCCTGGCACCGTCATGAGTGCGCCATTGGTCGGCCAGACAAGAGCGCCATTCGAGTCGAAGACCCCCAGCGCGTACTGCGCCGTTGTGTCGGGCACTACCCCCGACCAGCTGATGAGGTTCGCGGCCTGCGCCGACCAGGTGGCAGCCGCCGCGGGCGCGGTGATGGTCGGATAGGTGCTGAAGTTGGTGCGCGACGCAGTGTAGGCGACAGCGTTCACCGTGGCGCTGACCGTCACGGTTGCGCCGGGACTCACGTCGAACGCCACCTCGTACTGCTGATCGGATGCAACGTAACCGAGCGCGAGACCGTCGACCGTCACGGCCGCGTTCGTAATCGAGGCACCGGACTGGTCGGTAATTTTTACGGCGGCAATGGAGTTGTGGCCGCCGACGACAAATCCCGGTGGCACGCTGCCACTCGGAAACGCGATCACCGTCGCGACGATCGTGGGTTGACCGCCGCCGCCAGTGCCAGCTCCAGTTCCGCTGGTACTGCCACTGCTGTCGCCACCTCCACCGCCGCAGGCGGAAAGCGTGGCCAGCATCACGAGCCCGATCAGAACTCGGGAGCGACCGCGAATCCAGTCATGCATTGACACGCCACGAGTTCCCTTTAGCTCACCGGCTCGCAGCCGGCTTGTCGTTGTTGAACTGGCGCTACCGGACAATCATAAGTCACCGTTGACTAGCGGGCCAGTCAGGTTATGTAGCCCGCTGCAGAGACCGGTCCCGACGGTCACCTCATCGAGCAGACACTCAAATAACTGTGCCGTGTTGGCCCGCAATCTCAGCGCCTAGCGGATGTCCGGCCTCCGGCAGTCGGAATCCACGTGGCGCGCCAGCAACGGCCCCATCAAGAATCGGTCCAGCAAACCTCAAAGCACCCGTCAACTTGCCCGGCCCGGGGTTTTGTGGTCTTTTCCGGCTGTGTCGACCGAAGCGCTCCTCACCATCGGCGCCCTGGCGCAGCGCGCTCAGGTCTCGACCTCCATGCTGCGTTTCTACGAGCGCGAGGGCCTGCTGCGTCCGGCACGCCGCTCGAGCGGCGGCTACCGGCTCTACGGGGCGGAGGCCGAGCGCACCCTGCTCTTCATCCGCCGCGCCCAGCGGCTGGGG
>DATNEN010000275.1:0-5615 GCA_035552975.1 Steroidobacteraceae bacterium | reverse complement strand
GGCGACAGAGCGATGCGCGAGCCGGTGACCGTCACCTCCTGCAGAGGCGCCGCGTCGTCGGCGTTCGCAATGCCCGACACCCCGAGCGCCAGGGCGACGGCAGCGGCGGCTGCGCATCGGCCCAAGCCGGTAGTGTCCAGGCCCCGTGGCGGAAAATTGGCCATGAGTCTCTCCCCTCTTACGACAGTTGCCCTGTAATCGCCCGAGCGCCCCGCACGCATGACTGGCGCGCAGGCGCTCGAGACCATGGTCGGACGCCTCCCCAAACAACCTGTTGCCGGCAAGGCACAGGGGCGGGCTGATGTTGTGTTGGCACAGCATAGGCCAACGTTGGTGCGGGGAATACACGGTATTCCCACATGATGGAAACGTTCTTCCCTTGGAATTGAGGGTGCGCCGCCGAACGGCCGCCATGCGCGGCCGGCCGCGGGTCTCAGGTCAGGTTGTTCCAGGAGTGGAACACACAAGCCCGCGATGGCGTTGGAGAGGCGGCGGCCGGCGAGCTACCGGCCGCCGCACCGCGCATCATTTCCCTAGGATCACCGAGAGATTCACCGCATCCGCCATTGCCTTGTAGCCGGCATCGTTCGGATGGAGGTGATCACGGTCGTTGTATTGTTTGCCGAACGCGCGGGGGTTGGCCGGATCGGCGACGCTCGGGGCAAAGTCGATGACCGCGTCGAAAGCGCCCCCGGACTTGATCCACGTGTTGAGCTCCTCGCGGACGGCCTCCCCGGCGGGGGAAGCGTACGCCGCGCCCTCGTAGGGAGTGAGTGTTGCGCCGATGACACGCACGCCGTGCTCATGGGCCCGCAGGATGATCTGCCTGTCGGCCGCCTCCAGGGCGGCGGCGTCGACCGGCTCGGTCGGGCCGGCGGTCGTGAAGCCCCGGCCGATGTCATTGATCCCCTCGAGCAGGATGATGGCCTTGATGCCCGGCACGCTCAGGACGTCGCGGTCCAGCCGGGCGAGCGCGTTGGGCCCTGCGCCGTAGCGCAGCAGCCGGTTACCGCTGATGCCGGCGTTGACGACGGCCCAGTGGTGGCCCGCCAGGCGCTCGGCCAGACGATCCGGCCAGCTCCGGAACGCGTTGGCCGTGGACGCCGCTCCTTCGGTGATGGAGTCGCCTAACGTCACCAGGACACTGGTCGGGGCAGCGGCCTGGGTCTCCACCAGAGTCACGTATACCGGTGCCCGTTCCAGGCGGACGTGAGGCAGGGAGGCGGAGCCGGTGAAGTCGCCGGGCTCGCCGGCGACGTATTGAAAGAGGCTGCGCGGAGCTCGTGCCGGGACGGCGCCCGGTACGTGAATGGAGATATAGAGCTTGTCCAACGCCTTGGTGGTGAGATCCACGGGGTCGCTCAGCACCGGGGCGCTGGCTGGAATGCTCACTCCCGGCTGGCCGTCAAAAGTGACCACGTGATCTGTTCCGGCGACGACGCTGCCGTCGGCTCCAGCCTCTCCGACATGCACCGCTCCCAACACCAGCGTGTCGGAGCCCCCCTCGTTCGAGAGACGCAGGCGAATTCGGTGTCCACCCTCGGAGACCCGCACGACCTGTCGTACGGTAACGTTGGTCAGATCCGCGGCTGCGGTCTCGACCGGCACCTGCCCGGGATTGTCCAGCAGCGGGGGCGGGAAGATGCGGGGCGGAGGCATATTGGGTGCCGGGCCCAAAGGAACGGCTGCCGACTGGATGATCGGCGGTGCGGCTGCAGGAGTGATACCCGGAGGCAGGGGTGCGCCCACATAACCCCAGACGCCGACCCAGTCCTCGCCCGCCGGGGCACGCTGTGCCGCGATGGCCGAAGCGTGGACGAGCAGACCCAACACCGCGACACCAGCTGCCAATCGCATCGTGTATTTCATGTCGAACACCGTGAACGGGAGGGTGGCCATAGTTACACAGGGCAGGCTCACGAAGGGAGAATCCGGGCAATTGGACTTTCGCAGCACGGAGCCGCTAGAGTTGGTAACGATACCATCGCCCGTGCCTGAACGAGGCCCTTCCCTGAACGAGAAATAACAATTGATCGGAGTGTTACGTCATTTTCGGAGCCTGGTTATCGGGCTCGGGCTCGCCGCATCGCTCATCGCGAGCCCGCTCGCGGCCGCCGCTTCTGCCACCGCCTGGGTCGGTTCCTGGGCAGCCCCTCAGCAGATCCCCGAGCCGAACAACGTCGCACCCGCTGCGAGCCTCAACCATGCAACCATCCGCCAGATCGTGCATTTGTCGCGCGGGGGAGCCCGGATCCGCGTGCGAATCTCCAATGTCTTCGGCACGGCGCCGCTGCATGTCCTCGCAGTACACGTCGCTCACCCCTTGTCGGCAGCTTCACCGCGGATCGATCCCGCCTCTGACCGGGCCCTGAGTTTCGATGAGCGCACCGACGTGCTGATTCCGGCCGGAGCCGAGTACATCTCCGATCCCCTGGACTTTCCCGTGGCGCCGTTGTCGGATCTGACCATTTCGATGCAGTTGGAGTCGGCTCCGGAGCAGCAGACCGGGCATCCCGGCTCGCACGCCGTTTCATACCTGGCACCCCGCGCGCCCCTCTCGGCCCCGGACTTGCCGGCCGCGCAACGGCTCGAGCACTGGTATTTCATTGCCGGCGTGGAGGTCCCCGCATCCGCGGGCGCCGCCGTCGTCGTCGCCTTCGGCGATTCCATCACCGATGGTCACGGATCGACCACCAATGGCAACGATCGCTGGCCCGATGATCTGGCGGCGCGCCTGCAAGGCAATGCTGCCACCCGAGGCACGGCGGTGCTCAACGAGGGCATCGGCGGCAATCGCCTGCTCACTGACGGGCTGGGCCCCAATGCACTCTCGCGCCTGGATCGCGACGTGCTGGCGCAGGCCCGCGTTCGATATCTCATCGTGCTGGAGGGCATCAACGATATCGGCATGTTGACTCGCGGCGCGACCGCCACTGAAGCGCAGCACGAGGAGCTGGTGCGCCGCATGATCGGTGCGTACGGTCAGATCGTGCTGCGCGCGCATGCGCACGGCATCAAGGTCATCGGAGCGACTGTTCTGCCTTTCATGGACTCCGACTACTACCATCCCACCGCCGCGAATGAGCGCGACCGACAGGTCGTCAACGCCTGGATTCGAGCCCCGGGTCACTTCGATGCCGTGGTCGATTTCGACAAGCTCACCGCCGATCCTGCGCACCCCGATCACATGCGCGCGGACTATGACTCGGGGGACCACCTGCACCCCTCGCCGGCGGGCTATCGCGCCATGGCGGACGCAATCCCGCTCGAGTTGTTTCGTTCGCCCTGAGTGTGGGGCGCCGTGGCGCGCGGCCGATCGGTGGTCGCGCGAGTGTCGCCGTACTGTCAAGCAAGGGACGTCCGATTGTCCTAGTCAGGAGAGAGAGTTCCCGCAGCGGCCAGCGGTGGCGCATTGCACGCTGGTCGACACTCCGCCGATCGGCGCAGTAGGATCGCGCGCAAATGAGCGCGTACTCTCGCCGTATTTCTTTCCAGCTGTGCCTGGCTGCAGCGATTCTGGTGTGCGGCGCGTTCCATTTCGCCGATGCGCGCCGCCACCGCGGCGCGAGCGTGCAGGGTGAGCCGGGCCAGTTCGACTACTACCTGCTGACACTGTCCTGGTCCCCCACGTACTGCCTGATACATCCCGAGGATCGTTCGGAGTGTGCGCGCAAAGGGTACGGCTTCGTGCTCCACGGGCTTTGGCCGCAATTCGATGCTGGCGGATATCCCGAGAACTGTTCGCTCGACACGCGGCTTTCGCCGGCGGCCGAAGCGGTGGGACGAGAGGTGTATCCCAGCCCGAATCTGATGCGCCACGAATGGCAGCGGCATGGGACCTGCAGCGGCCTCGACGCAGTGGGCTATTTCCGCACCGCCGATCGCGCGCTCGCCTCCGTGCGAATTCCCTCGAATCTTTCAGCCCCAGCGACGACAGTGACGCTGACGAGTGCGCAGGTCGCCGCGGCGTTTCACACCGCCAATCCGGCCATGCCGGAGAGCGCTCTGACAGTCGCGTGCAGTCGCGGCGAGTTGTCGGAGGTTCGCCTGTGCTTGAGCCGCGATCTGAGGCTCCGGTCGTGCGGTCGCGGCGTGCGCAGCAGCTGTCCATCGTCTCCGATCGAAGTACCCGCTTCTCGCTAGGGAGCTGCGCCGCTCGGGGTTCTGGTTCGGGACCGGCTACCTTGGGGAGAGAGCAATTTCAGCTTCACGGACCCCGAGGGGTATCTGTGGGAGTACGGGCAGGCGATGTAGCGCCCTCGGGTCGCCGGATGGCGCTGCGGGTTCTCAGTCTGAGGTCATCGCTTGTCCGGCAGGATGTAATCGACCTCCAGAAAGAAGCTGCGAGTGCTGCGGGTGGTCGGGGCATCGGCTGAAGCGTAGTCCGCCAGCTCCAGCAGAGCGCTGAGGCGCTGCCAGCTCGCCTGCAGCTGCAGGTCGACCTCCGAGCCGTAGTGCAGATCCAGTCGAGCGGAGTGAAAGTCATAGTACGTGACCGCGGTGAGAAACGCGGGCAGGGGACCGGCGGCCTTCGTTGAGTAGCCGAGCGCCAGATACTTGTTGAGCAGGCCGTTGACGGGAGTGGTGGTGAACACGCCCGCCCAGCCGTCCCACGAGTGGAAGCTCGCCATCGGCGTCGACAGGCCGATCGTGCCATTGCCACCGAGCCGTTCGGTGCCGAGACTGAGGCTGTAGCCGCGAACGGTGCCCTTGAGCTGCACGTACGTATAGTCTTCCCGATACCTGACGGGATTGTTCGCGTAGTCCTCCTGTGCGGCCCAGGAGGCGGTGTACGCGAGATCGACTGCTCCGACCGCGCGCTCGCCAACGAGCCGCGCGCCGGCAGTTTGCGAGGACTGCGTCGGCGTCTCGTTGAACGACAGCAGGTAGTCGAAAGCGGTCAGGCGGCCCCACGGGGTGTCGTAGCGGAGGTTGGCGAGATAGCTGTCACCGGTCAGGGGGCCCAGCTTCGATGACGCCTCGCTCGTGCGGCGGTGGAAGCGGTCGAACCAGATCAGATCCATGGTCAAGCCGGGAATGGATGAGTTGACGATCCGGGCGGAATCCAGGGAGTTCTGGTTCATTCGCCAGTTGGAGGCGCCGACGAAGCGCTGGTCATCCAGCGCCACCCGCTGCCGGCCCAACAGCAGGTCCGTGTCCGGCAGGCTGGTGTTCTGCAGCTGCAGGCGGTGCAGCTCGTAGTTCTCAGGATCGGAGATCGAGGGATACTCGGTGCGTCCGTTGAGACCGCTGTTGTAGTCATCCACCAGCGGGCTCAACAGCGAGGCTTCCGCCAGGAGGGTCGTATCGAAGAGCGCGCCGGTGCGGAATCCGAGACGGCTGCGCAGCAGCAGCGTCTGCGCATCCCGGGCGAAACCCGCCTGCGTCAGTGTTTCCCAGCGCAGGCGAAGGTCGACCAGCGGCTGCGTCTTCGACAGCGCGCTCGTCAGGGGGTCGAGGCCGTCAGCCCTCGCGCCCACTGCGGCGAGCAGCAATAGAATCGCGTACCTTCCGCAACGGCGGAGCGGAGCTGCGTCGTTGCGAATCATCCGTTGGGAAGGCCTGCCGCAGGGGCGAAGCCGGTGAGTCTGCTGCTTGTCATCCGAGAGTCGACG
>DATNEN010000274.1:0-7074 GCA_035552975.1 Steroidobacteraceae bacterium | reverse complement strand
GACGCTGACCGACTTTCTCGGTCGGGTGCGCGATGTTGCCGCTGGCGGGATGGGAGTCCGAGAAGATGGTGCGGCGCTACGCGCACCTCGCTTCCGGGCACCATCTCTTCTGGCGCGACGCGCGCCCTGCTATTCCTCGTTTCTTTTGGCTCGGTGGTCCTGCTTCAGCGAACGGCTAGCGCTTGTCCATACGGCAACGGTACGGCAACGGCAGCGTTGGTTCAGAGGCGAGGGTGAGTGCAAGGCTACGGATAAGTCGTTGATTTATTGGCTCCCCGGGTTGGAATCGAACCAACGACCAACGGATTAACAGTCCGACGCTCTACCGCTGAGCTACCGGGGAACACGGTGGGCTGCGAAGAAGGCGGCGAATTCTCCGGAAGGCGCCTCGGATAGTCAAGGAACCGGGCCATTCGCGCGAGCCAGACCGGTCCGCCGAGGCCCGCGGCCGGCGGGCGCAGAATCCACCGTCGCACGCAGCAGACCGCGGCCGGCGGGTGCAGAACCCGTTACGCCCCCGCGGCCGCTCCCCGAACCGCCGGCACCGTGACCTTGACGCTCTCGCTGAGCATCTCGGGCCCAAAATTGGCGACCCGCTCGAGAAAGGCGCTAGTGACCTCATACCCGCGAGGCACGAGCAGTGTCCCCAGGTGGGTGCGTACGTCCTGCATGATCACCATGCCGACGGTGACCGACCGTAGGGGCAGCTCGAGGGCCTCGGCCAAACCGGTGCCGGCGCCGAGCTGCTGCGCGAAGTGCTCGAGAAGGTCCGCACCGAAGCGGGCGGCCCGCCGCCGCAGGCTCTGGATGGCTATTTCCGGAGCGTGTCCCTGGGTCGTGAGGGCATCGAACTCCAGGGTCAGTCCCAGGATGCGCGTGCCGAGGCCGACGGAGCCATCGCCGAGCCGGGCAACCTGCTCATCGCTCCAATTCTGGGCGACGAGAATCTGAATCACCGGCTCGAGCCTCGGGATGTTCTCCAGGAGCGAGGAGGTCACATCGGGCACGCCGGCCGCCAGGGCCTTCTCGGCCGCCGTCAGCTGCTCCCCGCAATAAAGCTTCTCGACAAGCGTCTGAGGCAAGGACAGATACCCGAGCTGGGAGAGCATCGCAGCGGCCTCGAGCTGCCAGAAATGGCGGCAGTCGAGGGTATCGGCGAGTTCGACGGCCAGGCGCTTGACGCGGTTGGCGCGGCCGAAGGCGACGGGGTTGGTGATCGCCAGGACATCCGTGAGCGCCTTGATGCACCCGATGAGGGTCTCCTTGAGGATCGAGCGCTCGGCGTTCACGAGCCGGTGCTGCATCACCCCGGATTCGACGGCGGCCTGCAGCTGATCCGGAGGGCAAGGCTTGGTGAGGAAGCGAAAGATCTGCCCTTGGTTGACGGCGGCGGCGGCAGCGTCGCGTCCCGGGTCGCCGGTGAGCAGAATCCGGGTCGCATCCGGATAATGGCTCATCACGCGATGCAGGAGCGAGGCGCCATCCATGCCGGGCATACGCATGTCCGACACGACGACGGCGGCGCCGCCGATTTTCTTGAGCACCTTCAGGGCCTCATCGCCGCTCAGAGCGGTATGCACCTCGTAGTCCTTGCGCAGGTGCAGGACCAGCCCTTCAACGATTCGAGCCTCGTCGTCCACGCAGACCACGCGCGGAAGTTCCCGTTCACTCATGCATCGAAGTCCTTTGATCTCGCGTTGACGCGTCGCACGCACTCGTCCCAGCCGAACGGTGCACTGATGGAGGCCAGGTAACTCGCCTCGACGCGCGGGTCCGCGCTCAGGCGCGTACCGAAAGCGCTGGCGTCGTCGCCTTCCACAAACGCATGGGCGACCGCCACCGCGGCCAGAACGTCAAACTCCGATTGCGCCAACCGCTGCGGCAGGTGGTGGTGAGCGACGGCCTCGATGACGGGGTAGGGCAGGCCCCAGATACCCAGCAGATAGGCGCCGATCTCGGCGTGGGAGGCACCGATGACCTGCGTCTCGGCAACATGCAGCGGGATGCCCTGGCTGGCGGCCAGCTCGGTTGCCTGATGCAGGTCCGCAGGACACTCCTGCGCCAGGATCCAGTAACCGATATCGTGCAGCAACCCCGCGAGCATCGTGTCATCGGCAATCAGGGTGCCCGCGGTGAGAGAGCTTGCGACTGAGGCGACCGCGTGCGCGTGCGACTGTAGTTTGTGAAGATCGAGCACACCGGAGGCGCCTCTGGGCCATTGCGCAAATATCTCCAGCGATACGGCGAGATTGCGGATCGCCGTGAATCCCAGATAGTTCACCGCCTGCTCGATGTTGGTGATCCGGCGCGCCAGGCGGAAGAAGGCGGAGTTGACAACCTGCAGTACACGGGCCGTCAGCGCTGAATCTGCCGAGACCAGCGCAGCGACTTCCTGCAATGTCACGTTCTCGTCCCTGACGATGTCACGCAGCTTGGTGTAGATGTGCGGCAGTGAGGGGAGCTTGCGAATCCGGCCGACGATCGCGCGCAGGTCTGGGCGGTTCAGAAGATCCTGCAGCAGCAGACAGCGCTCGATGACGGTCTCCAGCTGGCGCGGCTGGCAGGGCTTGCTCAGATACTGATGGGCATACGGGACGAGGCGGATGGTCTGCTCGAGCTCGGAGTAACCTGACAATACGATGCGCACGGTCTGTGGCCAGCGGGTGCTCACTTGCTCCAGCAGCTTGGCGCCGTCCATCCCCGGCATGCGCATGTCCGTCACGACCAGATCGCAGGGCTGGCGCTGCAGGTGCTCGATGGCGAGCTCACCGCTGGTGAGGAACTCCATCTGCCACTGTGCACCAAAGCGGTGGAGCCGCGCCTTCAGGCCCTCCAGCACCGGACGCTCGTCGTCCACGAACAGGAGCCGTTTCATGGCGCGGCCTTCACGGTCGAGCGCCCGCCTGCCGGCAGACGCAGCAGGAATCGCGTTCCCTGGCCAACGACGCTGTGCACGTCGATCCGGCCCCCGTGCTTCTCGGCGATGATCGACCGCGCGATCGCAAGTCCCTGGCCTGTGCCCTTGCCGACCGGCTTGGTCGTGAAGAAGGGATCGAAGATCTTGTCCAGGTGCTCTTGCGGGATGCCGCAGCCGTTGTCCTCGATCGAGATCTCGACGTGGCCGCCGACCGTCGCCGTCGTGATGGTGATGATGCCGGTGTCGACAGCCTTGCCGGACTCGGCAATGGCATGGGCGGCGTTGACGATGAGATTGAGGAACACCTGGTTTATCTCACCGACGTTGCAAGGCACGAGCGGCAGCTCCCCGAAGTGCGTGCGGATCTGAGCGCTGTACTTGTATTCGTTGTGAGCGACGGTCAGCGTCGTCTCCAGTGCATGATTCAGATCGGCGCTGCTGTGCTCCAGGCTGTCCGGATGCGCGAATTCCTTCATGGCGCGGACGATCGCAGCGACGCGCTCCACTCCCTCCAGGGTGCGCTCGAAGGCCTTGGGCATCTCCCGGGAGAGAAACTCCAGATCGATCTCCTTCTCGATCCGGGCAGCCATCTCACCCGAAGCGGTGCCCGCTATCGTCTCTCGATACGCCTTGAGCAGCCGATCGAGCTCTGTCTGGGCTGACTGCAGGAAGGTCACGCTGTCGCCGATGTACTGGATGGGCGTGTTGATCTCGTGAGCGATTCCCGCGGCGAGTCGTCCCACGGACTCCAGCTTCTGGGCGAGGCGCAGCTCGATGGCCATGCGCTCGCGTTCGCGCATCTCCCCGTACAGCTTCTCCTGCAGCTCGCGTTGCTCGCGTTCCTGCGCGAGCTTGGCGGTAATGTTCGCGCCCACGCCGACATAGTAGAAGATGTGTCCGGTCTCGCTGCGTACGGGGGCCAAGACCAGGCCCGCCCAGAATCGGGACCCATCCTGTCGCCGTGCGAGCACCTCGAGGTTGCTCGTCGTCGTGCCATCGCGCACCGCCGCGGCGATGCGCTCGAACGCCTCGGCATTGTCCTCCGCAGGTACGAGCATCGCGGGGCTGCGGCCGATCAGCTCGGAGGCCTCGTAGCCGTGGTCGGTGGCGAGTGCGCGGTTGGCGTAGACGATGATCCACCGCTCGCGACAGACGTCGAGCACCATGACGTGGGACCTGGCAGAGTCCAGAGCGCTGTTGCGCAGGTCGAGCTCGCTCTGCAGCCGCTCGCGATCCGCGCGCTCGGCTACGAGCTGAGCGTGCAGTTCGTGAAGGGCGGCAGCGGCCTGGTCGTCCAGGGCCGGGACTTCCGCCAGCAAGTCCGCGGTCGGTATGGGCATGACCCCCAAGTCTGCGCTGCGAGCCCGGTGCCCACGACCTCGCCCGCGTCTCAGATCTGAAAAAAAGATGTGCTGCAGTGCATAAACGGCGCTCCCGGGGTTTGAGTCGCCCGAAGGGCGGGCGCTATAGTGTGACTCAAATAACACCTGCAGCAGATGGGACATCAGCTCTTGAGCCCTCCGCCCGGCACACCGGTCAATGCCTTCTCGATCGACGTCGAGGACTATTTCCAGGTCGCCGCGCTGGCCCCCGCCATTCCGCGCGACAGCTGGCCGACGCGCGAGTATCGGGTCGAGGCCAATACCGAGCGCATCTTGAAGCTGCTGGCGGAGAAGGGCGTTCGTGGCACTTTTTTCGTTCTCGGCTGGGTGGCCGAGAAGTCGCCCGGGCTGGTGAGGCGCATTGCCGCTGCGGGACATGAGATCGCCTGTCACGGCTTCTCTCATCAGCTGATCTACAGCCAGTCACAGAGCGAGTTCCGGGAGGAGACCGCTCGCGCCAAGGGGTTTCTCGAGAACCTCCTTGGCGAGCGCGTGCTCGGCTACCGCGCGGCGAGTTTCTCGATCACGAGCCAGTCGCTGTGGGCGTTGGACGTGTTGATCGATCTGGGGTTCGAGTACGACTCTTCCATCTTTCCCATCAGTCACGATCGCTACGGTATTCCCGGCGCCTCACCGACGATCGGCCGCGTCACCGCGCCCTCGCAACGCACCCTGGTGGAGTTTCCCATGTCGGCGGCGAGCTTCATGGGGGTGCAGGTGCCGGTGTCGGGCGGCGGTTATTTCCGCATTCTGCCTTACTGGCTGACGCGCACCGGATTGAGACAGATCAACGGGAAGGCCGGGCGTCCCTTCACGTTCTACCTGCATCCGTGGGAAGTGGACCCGGGACAACCCCGAGTGAAGGTTGGCGCGTTCTCTCGGTTCCGCCACTACACCAATCTGCATCGCTGCGAGGCGCGTCTGCGTCAGGTGCTCACGGACTTCTCGTTCTCCACCATGCGGGATGTGCTTGCGGCACGCGGACTTCTGCCGCAATCCGGCACCGGCCAAAGCACCGAGGCCTCGCCCCCCGCAGCGGCTTAACTCCGCAGACCGGCCGCCCGCGACCGCCAGCGTCGCCACACAACCGCATAGGCCACCACGTTGATGGCCACCAGTGCGACCGCCAGCCCCCATTGCATCTGGCGCGTCAGCCCGGGCGGATAAAGCACGACGATGATGTAGTGCTGGAGGAATCCGCCGCCGTAGCCGGCCTCACCAGCCTGACGGCGCAGGAGGTTCTCCAGCGGAGTGAGCGGGCAGATCCGTCCGGACAATTCGATCCAACACCCCCACGCCAGCGCGGGCAGGTGCGCGTAGAGGACCCAGCGGCGCAGCCAGACCAGAAAGCCGCCGAAGATCACGAACAGCGTGAACGAGAAGTGGACGACGACGAGGGCGTCGGCCAGCAATGACCTACCCATAGCCTTACACGGACGCGCACCATGGCCCGGTGGGCCGCAACCCTCATCGCCGGCAATGCCTTGCCAGCCCGGCCCGACTCACGCCGTCTTGGCGACGAGGCGTCCTTCGATGACGCGTCGCATGCGATCGATCGCCTTCTCCAGCGTCTGCATGCTGCAGGCGAAGGACAGCCGCACGTGTCCCGGCGCGCCGAATCCCGAGCCGGGGACGACGGCGACGCCGCCTTCGTTCAGCAGCAGCTCCGCGAACTCGCCGTCTTCGCGGCAACCCAGCGCCGCCATCGCCTTGGACACATCCGCGAATGCATAGAAAGTGCCCGCTCCGGGCAGGCAGCTCACGCCGGGCAGGGAGTTCAATCCCTGGACGATAAAGTCATGGCGAGCCTTGAAAGCCTCGTTCATGCGCGCGACGCAAGCCTGATCTCCTGCGAGCGCCACAGTGGCCGCCTTCTGCGCAATGCTGGAGGCGTTCGAGGTCGACTGCCCCTGGATGGTCGCCATCGCAGTGACGATCTCCTTCGGGCCGCCGCAGTAGCCGATGCGCCAACCCGTCATCGCGTATGCCTTGGAGACGCCGTTGATGGTGACTGTGCGGTTGTAGAGCTCCGGCGCCGCCGTCAACAGGCTGCAGAAGGGCTCCGGGCCCCAGTAGATCTTTTCGTACATGTCATCAGTGCCGATGACGATGCGGGGATGGTTGGCCAACACGTCGCCCAGCGCACGTAACTCAGCACGCGTGTAGGCAGCGCCTGTCGGATTGCAGGGACTGTTGAGCAACACGAGGCGGGTCTTCGGCGTGATCGCGGCGGCGAGTTGGCGCGGGGTGATCTTGTAGCCCTGCGCCGGCCCTGCATACGGCATCACCGGCAGGCCGTCCGCCAGCAGCACCATGTCCGGATAGGACACCCAGTAGGGCGCCGGGATGATGGCCTCATCGCCCGGATCGAGCAGCGCCATGCACAGGTTGTAGATGGTCTGCTTCGCGCCGGTGGAGACCAGCACCTGCGAGCGCTCATAGCGCAGACCGTTGTCGCGCTCGAACTTCGCGATGATCGCGTCCTTCAGCTCGTTGATCCCCTCGACGTTGGTGTAACGGGTGAAGCCGCTCTTGATGGCCTCCACGCCCGTCTGTGCAATGTGCGGGGGCGTGTCGAAGTCCGGCTCGCCGGCGCCGAGTCCGATCACATCCTTCCCTTCCGCTTTCAGGCGAGCGGCACGGGCGGTGACTGCGAGCGTGGGCGAGGGCTTGACGCGCTGCACGCGTCGTGAAAGTGATACCGTCACTGGGGATTCCTGTTCGCTGGAATTTCTGGAGGCTCGGCTATATTAAGGGATCGTGACTGAAGCCACC
>DATNEN010000273.1:0-8532 GCA_035552975.1 Steroidobacteraceae bacterium | reverse complement strand
GAGGCGCATGAGTTCGTCGCGATCACCGGCCCTTCGGGCTCCGGCAAGACCACCTTCCTCAATGTGGCGGGACTGCTCGAGGAGTTCACCTCGGGCCAGTACCTCCTGGATGGCAAGGATGTCAGCCTCCTGAAGGACGATGAGCGCTCCCGGATCCGCAACGAGAAGATCGGCTTCATCTTCCAGAGCTTCAATCTCATTCCCGATCTGAATATCTACGACAACGTGGAAGTGCCGCTGCACTACCGGGGATTCACCAGCGTCGAGCGGCGCAAGCGCGTCAGCGCGGCGCTCGAACGTGTCGGGCTCGCGCAGCGTATGAAGCACATCCCCTCCCAACTCTCGGGCGGTCAGCAGCAGCGTGCTGCCATCGCGCGCGCCCTTGCGGGAGAGCCTCGAGTGATCCTGGCCGATGAGCCTACAGGGAATCTCGACACGACGATGTCAGGGCAGATCATGGACCTGCTGGAGGAAATCAACTCCAGCGGCACCACGATACTCATGGTCACGCACAACCCCGATCTGGCCATGCGCGCCCACCGGCACATCGAGATCGTCGACGGAACGCTGGCGGGCTCACGGGCGGGGAATCGTGCGGCGCCGGAAAGGGGGGGCGTGGCGGCCGCGGCGATCGCCGCCGCAGGGCCGGGCGCCACCGCCAAACAGGCCTGAGGGGACACCGGCCATGATGCTGAAGCATGACCTGCGGCTCGCGCTGCGCAGCTTCCGGCGCAATCCCATTCTGACTGCCCTGACCGTATCCGCCATCGCCGCGGGCATCGGCGCGGCGATGATTTCGATCACTCTCTACCATGCGCGCGCGGGTCACCCGATCTGGTGGAAGGAACATGAGCTCTTCGCCGTGACACTCGACGCTCGCGGGAGCGATCACACGGGCGAGGAGTTGATGCGCCACCCGGAATATCCACCCGATCAGGTCACCTACCGCGACGCTCAGGCGCTTTATCGGTCCGACATTCCGAAGCACGCCGTCATGATGTATCGCACGGCACGGGTCGTGGATCCGGGCAAGTCTGGTGTCAAGCCTTTCGGGGTCACCGCCCGGCTAACGACCGCGGACTTCTTTCCCATGTTCGATACACCCATGCGCTATGGCTCAGGCTGGGGACGGGCCGCCGATACCACGCCGGACCCGATCGTGGTTCTGAGCTCACGCCTGAATGACAAGCTCTTCAACGGGGCCAACAGCGTCGGGCGCTCGATCACCCTGAACGACAGGCAGTTCCGTGTCATCGGCGTCGCGGACCGCTGGCTGCCGCAGCCGAAGTTCTATGACATGACCACGGGGGCCTTCGATGTCGCGGAGGATCTGTACATGCCCTTCGGATGGGCAACGGAATTGAAACTGAGCCCCGCCGGAAGCATCAATTGCGTGACCCCGAGCGCCAAGGTCGGAGGGTTCGACAGCCTGATCGACACCGACTGCGTGTTCATGCAGTACTGGGTGGAGATCCCCGATACTGCGGCGCTGCGCCGCTATCAGCAGTTCGTGGACAACTACACCAACAACCAGAAGCAGTACGGACGCTTCGTGCGTCCGACCAACAACCGCCTGTACGACGTCCCCGCCTGGCTGGACAGAAACGATGTGGTCGGGGATGACAGCCGCATCGACGTCGTGCTGGCGGTGGTGTTCCTGGCGGTCTGCATCGTGAATACCGTCGGCCTGATGCTCGCGAAGTTTCTCGGCGCCGCGCCGGTCACCGGTCTGCGTCGCGCGCTCGGGGCCAGCCGCAAGCACATCATGCATCAGCACCTGGTCGAGGTCGTGCTGCTGGCGGTGATCGGCGGAGCCGTCGGGGTCCTGCTGGCACGGCTGGGCCTGTGGGCGATCAAAGCCATGACCTACGTCCCCGGCCCGGATGATGGCCCGGAACGACGCGCGCTGGCGGATGCGCTCGCCCACATGGACTACAGCATGGTGGTGCTCGCCATCGGGATCTCGATCCTCACCGGCATCCTGGCCGGGCTGTATCCGGCCTGGCGCATCGGCAAAGCCGCGCCGGCGAGCTTCCTCAAGGCTCAATAGCACAGACGGGTCCGGCCGCACCAGAGGTCCTCATGGAAATCCGACACATGCTGAGCGCCCTGTGGCGTACGCGAACCGGGCCCATCCTCATCGCCGTGCAGATCGCCTTCGCACTGGCCGTGCTCGTCAACGTGACCTACATGGTCGAGCAGCGCCTGACGGCCTATTCGGAGCCCACGGGCATCGATATCCAGAACATCTTCTGGGTCTCGACGACCGCATATACGCCGGATTACGACCAGAAGAGCGCGCTGGAGTCGGACCTGCAGTGGCTGAATTCGCTGCCCGGCGTCATTGCTGCCTCTGCCTCCGTGACGCTTCCCCAGGTCTTCTGGGGTATCGGTCTGCCCTTTTCGGCATCTGCGGATCCTCATGCGCCCAACGAGGGATCCCGCCTGTACATGATGAGCGCACGGGCGGTGGAGACACTCGGCTTGAAGCTGGCCTCCGGTCGTACCTTCTCGCCTGCAGCCGTGGCCCCTGTGAGCGCTGACGTAGGTACCGCTCTAGGGAAGTGGGCACCGGAGGTCCTCATCACACAGACCCTCGCTGACCGGGTGTTCCCCAACGGCGATGCCCTCGGGAAGAACCTGTATGTGGGCCTGGTGAACCGATCAGCGAAGGTCGTAGGCATCATTCAGACGATGCAGGGTGCGCCGATCACCGGGCCGTTCTCGAGGTGGGGCCGGCAGGCGGTGATCGTTCCGATCAATCCTCCGGGACCGAACGGCCTGTACCTCATCAGGACCCACCCCGGACGTCAGGCCGAAGTGATGGCCCGGGTGGAGAAGGAATTCGTCGATCGTGTGCCTGGCCGCTACGTCGTGCAGATTCAAACGCTCGCGCGTACTGCCTACAACACGCGCAACGGGCTGCGCACGAGCTCGATCATTCTCGGCGTCGTGACCCTGCTGGTGCTCGCGGTCAGTGCCATCGGGATTTTCGGACTCGCCGTCTTCAACGTGACCACGCGTACCAAGCAGATCGGGACCCGCCGCGCCGTCGGGGCACGACGCTTCCACATCCTGCGCTATTTCCTCGTGGAGAACTGGCTGGTGACCACGAGCGGGGTCGTGGTCGGCTGCGTGCTCGCGCTGGCGGGAGGGGTGATCATGAGCCGTCTGGCCCAGGCACCCCGACTGCCTCTGTACTACCTGGTCGGCGGTGTGCTGTTCGTGTGGGCGCTCGGACTGCTGTCCGTGCTCCTGCCCGCGCGCCGCGCGGCTGACATCTCACCTGCGGTCGCAACGCGAACCGTGTGAGGGTCGTCGTGGTGCGGTAGCTGGGCGGCCGCCGCGCCACGGCGCAAACCTGTCACCTGCCGAAGTCTACTCCACCGGCGCGCGGGCTCGGCGGCGGCATCGGCTTGCCGGTGACGGGATTCGGATAGTCGTAAGGCTCGATGTAATAGTTCGGATAGGTCAGATAGATGACGGTCGGCGCCAGGTCCGGCGGCGGCGGAAACTTCTCCGGATAGGTGTTGAGCACGGTGTTGTCGAGCCAACCGATCTTGTAGCCGGAGTACATGTTGAACGGGCCGTGCAGCTTCTGGAACTTCCAGACGCCGTTCTCCTTCACGAAGCGGTCCTCGTAGTAGTTGTGCCCCCAGCCGCCGGAGCTCATGACGAAGGCGATGCACCGGATCGAAGCGTGCAACCCGTCCTCGGCGACGCTCGGCAGGCACTGGAACTGCTGGTGATCGATCAGCAGGCCATCGTGAGGCCCGATGGGACCCAGGCCGACGAGCATGTACTCGAACACCCGATCCTTGCCCAGGAACACTCCCCGGCCGCCGATCTCCAGCGTGCCATTCTGAGTCCACAGGTCTGCCAGGGAGCGCCACTGTGCCTTGTCGACGAAGTAGCCGTAGGTGTGCTGGAGGATGGTCACCTCGTTCATGTCCTGCAGGCGCTGGATGCGATCGCCGACAGCGTTCAGGCTTTTCTCGATGGACTGCAGGTTCGCCTCTGCCGGTGCAGCG
Organism: Steroidobacteraceae bacterium; assembly: GCA_035552975.1. Taxonomy (GTDB): domain Bacteria; phylum Pseudomonadota; class Gammaproteobacteria; order Steroidobacterales; family Steroidobacteraceae; genus 13-2-20CM-66-19. The sequence goes on along the minus strand of DATNEN010000273.1, from coordinate 4,501 downwards.
TGTGCACCGGATGCGCACAGAGCGCCCAGTACGGCCGCAAGCAAACAGTCGCGCAGGAAGCGGGCAGATGTCGTAATGGCGATGCTCATGGCGCGTCTGCTCCGATCGGCTTGCCGGTGACCGGGTTGTTGTAGTGGAACGGCACGATGTTCAGCTTCGGGAAGGACTGGTAGACCCGCGTCGGCGGCTGATCGGGTGGGTTGGTCGTGCTCGGCGGATCCATCGGGAAGGGCTTCTTGGCCCAGCCCTCGTCGTAGTCGCCCCAGAAGGTGACGTAGTAGTGCAGCTTGGTGAATTTCCAGGTGCCGTGATCGTTGACGTATTCGTTTTCATAGACGCCACCGCCCCAGCGTCCCTTGCCGGCGCGTGACAGCTCGACGTCGCTGCGCCAGCGCGCCTTGGCGGTGCGGTTGTCGTCGGAGATGTGAATGACCTGCTGAGCCATCACGTAGTTGTTCAGCTGACCCTCCTCCAGTCCCGCAGGGCCCATCAGCGATAGCGCGCGCTCGATGTGCGCGTTGCCGATGTAGACGCCGCTCTGGCCGAACTCGTACGTGCCCTTGTGGCTGAACAGCGAGGCAGCTTTCTTCCACTGCCCTTTGTCGATGTAGTACCCGTACATCGCCTGCAGGTTCTCGATCGCCCGAACGGATTCCTGCCGCGCCAGCTGCAGCTCCTTGGCGTCCGCGAGCGTTTCGAGCTTGCCGATGGCGTCATCGGGGCGCTTGGGAGCGACGAACGGCGGCCGGCTCTGGATCGATCTGAGATTGTTGCCGTTGGCCGTCCAGTGGTAGGGCGGTATGTATACCGCCGGGAAGCGTGCGTACGGTGTTGGCGTAGGGGAATCCGGGGGGAAATCCTTGGCTATGGGGGACTTCTGGTCGCCGTTGGCAGGCTTGAGGGCCGCCCAGCCGCCCTGATAGGGCGCGATGAAGTTCACGTAGTAGCGGCGCGCGGCAATCTTCCACACGCCGTTCTCCTTCAGGTAGTCGTCCTCCATGATCGAATCGCCCCAGGTGGCGGACTTCTTGTACACCCCCAGCAGGCCCCACTCTCTCCAGCGGGCATGAGCGTGGATGCCATCCGCAGCGACCGTCACCATGGGCTGCAACTGCATGCGCAGGTTGAGGCGGCCGAAGGGCAGACCCGGACCTTCCTTGGTGCTGCCGCCGCCGTGGCGGGTCAGCAGCTCCTTGATGCGGGCCTTGCCCTTGTAGATGCCGTCCATGCCCCACTGGAACGTGCCGTCGTCGGTGAAGAGATCCGCGGCCTCGCCGAAGTACCCCTTGTCGGTGTAGTAGCCGAACGCCCGGCCGAGCCGCTGGATCTTGGTGATCGCTTCGACGTAGCTCGTCTCGACCTCGAGTCCTCTGACGCGAGCCCTCAGCGCCGCGATACGGCCGGCATCATCTCTCGCGAAGCTGCTGCTGCAGAGCGCCAGCCCCAGCACCAGGCCCGAGGCCAGCTGGACTGCCCTGGAAATAACGGTCATGGAATGCATACCCCTGCCTTGTTGTGCCTGCATCGGCCGAAGGTCCCGGGCACCTTGCGCCCATGGCCATCGTAGCGGGGCCGGGGCCCCTGCGCTCGTTCGAGGGGGTGGGGGTGCCTGCACAGTGGTGGTGGTAGTCCTACTGCTGGTGCGTATGATCGAGGCAGGAATCACCCTTTGAGGTCAGGCGAAGTGCCGGAACCGCGCAGTTCCTGGGTGTCGCTGAGCTCCGCTCACCTCCACGCCCAGATCGATCCGTTGGGCGCCCAGCTGTCCACTCTGCGGGACAGTGAGGGGCGGGATCTGCTCTGGGACGGCGACCCTGCGGTGTGGGCCGGGCGAGCGCCGTTGCTCTTCCCGATCGTCGGTGAGCTCGCGGGCGGCCGCTACCGGATCGGTTCGGCCGAGTACCGTCTCCCCAGGCACGGCTTCGCACGCCGGCGGGAGTTCAGCCTCGTCACCGCCACTGCGGATGAAGCTCTCTTCCGTCTGTCGGCCGATGCGGCGACTCTGCAGGTGTACCCGTTTCGGTTCGAGCTGGATGTTCACTTTTCCCTGCGGGGGGCGGCACTCAACGTCATCACGTCGATCCGTAACGTCGGCACGGGTCAGCTGCTGGCGAGCTTCGGGTACCACCCTGCCCTTCGCTGGCCGCTGCCGTTTGGCGATGCGCGGGCCGGGCACTTTATCGAGTTCGAGACGGATGAGCCGGCCTCGGTGCGCCGTCTCGACACCGACGGGCTACTCACCCCCTTCCGCTATCCAACACCCGTTGCCGGTCGGCGCCTGGCGCTCGTGGACGATCTCTTCACCCACGATGCTCTCATCTTCGACGCAGTGCACAGCCGTTCGGTCACCTACGGTGCGGGTTCTGGCTCTGCCGGGCCATTGCTTCGCGTCAGTTTCGGGGATGCCCCGTATCTGGGAGTCTGGACGAAGCCGGGAGCCGGATTCATTTGCATCGAACCCTGGCATGGGATTGCCGATCCGGAGGGGTTCTCGGGGGAGCTCAGTGCGAAGCCTGGGGTGTTTGGAGTCGCGGCGGGCGCGGAGCGCCGGATCTCCATGGGCATCGAGGTAATCGGGGGCTGACTTTGACGGTTCGTCTCTCCGGCGCTTCAGATCGTTGACGTCTCACCAGCGAGTCGGCGAAGCTCGGAGAGCTTGCGAATGCTCAGCCGCTGGCGGCGCGTGGCGATGTAGCCCGCTTTCTCCCACGCGGTGAGTACCCGGCTCACTGTATAGAGAGTCGCGCCGCACATCTCCGCGAGATCCTGGCGGGTGAGCGGAAACTCGATCGCTGCGTCCTCTTTGCCTGGCACGACCCCTCGCTCGGCCAGACGCAGCAGCGCGTGCGCAATGCGCTGGTCGACCCGCTGGGTGGCGAGCTCGCGCAGTCGCTCCTGAGCTTCTCTCAGCCGGCTACCCACGATCTTCACCAGGTTCAGAGCGATCTGCGGATGTCGGTGTATCAAGTCCAGCAGCGTCGGTTCGGTCCAGCTGATCTCGACCGAATCGATCACCGTCGTCGCCTCAGCCGGATAGCGCCCGTCGGTAAACAAGGCGACCGTGCCGAACGTCTCGCCAGGACCGACGAAACGGACGATGACCTGGTCGCCCTCGGCGCCCGACTGCGCGATTCGAACGCGTCCGTCGATCAGCGCGTGACAGCGATCGGCAGACATTCCTTGCTCAAACAGCCGCGTACCCCTCGTCAGCACCTGCACGCGGCCGAGCCTGGCCACTTCGTCGAGCGCTTCGGGCGCCAAACCGCTGAAGAGGTCGGTCGCGGCCAGTTGCTCGGCGACGGCTGCAGTGGAGGGCATGCCTGGAGTGTAGCGGCCGGCGACGATCGGTCGAAGCGGTTTGCGCTGGCCCACGGGCGGTGGCGCATTGGCGCCGGCCCATGTGGGGCTGGCGCGTTTGCGCTGGCGCAAAGAGCCGCGCGGGGGGACGGGTGACACTACCCGTGGGGATTCAAAGCGGGACACCGGTTGATGGAATGTTCTGGCAGCACAACGGCAGCGAGACGCAGCATGGGCCTATCCAAAGCGCTGTGGGGCTACGGGTTTCGCCCCTTCTTCCTGGCGGCCGGAGCGCTCGCGGCGCTGCTCATTCCCTGGTGGGCCGGGGTGCTCGCGTGGGGACTGCCGCTGGGGACATCCTGGCCGCCGACCCTCTGGCACGGTCACGAGATGCTCTTCGGGTTCATCGCCGCGGCGATCGCGGGGTTTCTGCTTACCGCGGTGCCGAGCTGGACGGGCGAACGGGGATTTGCCGGATGGCCTCTCATGTTGCTCGCGGCAGCATGGGTTCTCGGCCGTCTCGCAGTAGCAACGGCATCGCTGTGGCCGTTGCCGGCCGTGGCAGTGCTGGATCTGCTGTTCTTCCCCGGGCTCATGATTCTGGTATCGCGGCCTCTGCTACGGGCACGCAATCGCAACACACCGCTGCTTGCCGTATTGGCAGCACTGTGGGCGACGGACATCGCCTTCTACTGGGGCCTCTTTCACAGCGATCCTGCGCTTTCCCGGCACGCCCTCTTCATCGGGATAGACATCGTGTTGTTGCTCATCACCGTGGTCGGTGGTCGCATAGTCCCCGCCTTCACCAGCGTCGCACTCAAACACGGCGGCACGCCGGTGCGCTCCAGCCAAGTGCTGACGCGGCTGGCGATCGCGGCGATGCTGACAGTGGTGATCGTCGATCTAGGGTGGCCCGAGAGCCGTGCCGCAGGCATCGTTGCCGCGTGTGCGGGGATCATTCACGCGTGCAGGCTCGCCCAATGGCGAGGCCTGCGTACGCTGCGAGCACCCATCGTGTGGGTGCTGCACGCCGGCTATCTCTGGCTGGCGATAGGATTCGCGCTCAAAGCGATCGCGCTTCTGACGCGGCTGCCCTTTGCGGCGTTTTATCTGCACGCATTCACCATCGGCGCCGCCACGACAATGATCATGGCTGTAATGACGCGGGCCTCGCTGGGGCACACCGGTCGGCCTCTGGTGGTTG
>DATNEN010000272.1:0-3972 GCA_035552975.1 Steroidobacteraceae bacterium | reverse complement strand
GGGCCAGAACTGACCGCCGTGCGTGTGGCCCGACAGCTGCAGGTCGAAGCCGGCCTTGGCGGCTGCAGGGGCCGAGCGAGGCTGGTGTGCGAGCAGGATTTTCAGCACCGCGTTCGCCGGCGCCCCTGCGAGGGCCGCATCCGGGTCACTGCGCTGAGCAGGATCGAAGTGGTGGGCGCTGAAGTCGGTCACGCCGGCGACCACCAACGCAGCGCCGTTGTGCTGTATCACGGCGTGCTCGTTCAGAAGTACACGCAGACCCAGGCGCCGGAACTCGGCAGTCCACGGCCCGGCACCTGAATAGTATTCGTGGTTCCCTGTGACAAAGAACGCACCGTAGCGGGCGTACAAGCGCTGCAGGGGAGCCGTGTGAGCCGCCAACTCCCTGACCGGGCCGTCGACGAAGTCGCCGGTCAGAGCGATCATGTCCGGCTCGAGGGCATTGACGGCATCGACGATTCTTTCGACGTAGGATCGGCGAATCGTCGCGCCGACGTGTACGTCGGTGATCTGGGCAATCGAGAACCCATGCAGCTCTGCGGGCAGGTTGCGCACAGGGACCTCGATCTCGACGACGCGAGCCCGTCTGCGGGCACTGGCGAATCCGGCTGCCGTCGCGAGAATGCTCAATCCGACCACGAGTAGCGCCGAGGCTGACTCCGCCCTGTGGAAGGTTGCCGTTGAGACGCTCAGGACGAGCGGCACGAGCACCAGGTCTCGCAATAGTGTCAGCACGAGCAGCGAGGAGAACAACCCCGCCATGAACAGCCCCGGGAAGGCGATGCGGTCGGCCAGCGGCCGGGGCCAAAGGAGGCGGGAGAGCAGGCTCAAGGTCATCAGCCCAAAGCACAGCCCAAGCACCACCGCTGCGGGGAGTCGCACCGGCGCGCCACCTGGAAGGTCGGGCAAAACACGCAGTCCGATGTACAGATTCAATGCGCCCAGCAGCGCGGGGAACAGCAGACGGCGGAGCGGCATGCGTCGCAGGGTCTCGAGCCCTTTGAGTAGAGATGAGCTGGAAGCTGGGGATCGACGCAGGCCGATTCAACCCCTCTCGCCAGGCTCGCTCGACAGAAACACCAGCGAGGAGGGCGCGTCGCGCAGCAGCATCGCCGCAGTGTCCCCGAAGAACAGTTGCTCACCCGGTCGAGGACTCACACCCAAGACCGTGAGGTCGTAGCGCCCCGCCTCGATTTCGCGCAGGATCAGGTCCGCGGCCGACGCGCCGTTGCGAGCGATGCCGTTCACGGCAACACCATAACTCCTGCCGAGCTCCTCGACATCGCGAATGACCGCCCTGGCGGTGCCGGCAGGCGCAAGTGCAGCGGCGATCCGAGTGCCCCAGGCAGGCCGGCGTTGCGAGCTCATGCCAACGATGTACAGTGCCGTCAGCCGCCCGCGTGACCCTTCAGCCAAAGCCACCGCGAGCTCGGCCCCATGGCGGGAGACAGGCGTACCCGTAACCGGGACGAGGATCTTCAGCGGCCGGTAGGACTGGGAGCGTTGGTGTGTGCCCCGAGCGCTGACCAGGATCACCGCATCACCGAATTCCCGGGCCATTCGTGTGACCTGCGGGTCGAATTGGGCACCCTCGGAGAGCGGCTCTCGGCCGAGCACCAGTGCGCCATAACCCTTGCGTTTCTCGGCGGCGATCTCGGATTGCCCCGTCGAGCTTTCAGCGGCGCGCACTTTGACGTCTGCAGAGTCACCGGCTCCGCCTTCCGCACTCTTGTGTTCGGCCACTCGGCCGCCCGATTCCGCTGCAAGCGTCAGTACCTCGGCCGTGCGCTCAACCCTGCCCGCGTCCGTTGCCTCTCCGCCTGGCTCGTCATTCAGATGAATGGCGGTGGTCGTGATGCCGCGTACGCCCGCCAGCACCCCGCCCAGATGGGAGGCCAATTGGCCTGTCGGACTGCCGTCCACGGCCACGAGCAGACGCTCGATGCGCGAAATGAAGCTCGCCTGCTCGGCCGCTTCGCGTTGCAGTCGCTCACGCTCCGCGGCGGTAGGCTCCACTCGCCCGAACGACCATCGCAGCAGCGGCGGCATCGAGAGCGTAGTCACCATGGCCATGGCGAGAATGGCCGTAAACAGGGTCGAGTTGAGCACACCCAGGGAGAGACCGACGGTTGCAATGATGATCTCGGTCGAGCCGCGAGCGTTCATACCGCATCCGACGGCGAGCGATTCCGCGCGGGTAAGCCCACCTATGCGTCCTCCTATCATCGCACCTAAGAACTTGCCGATGCTGGCCACAGCGATGAGCACGGCCGTGAGGCCAAGCAGCGCCGGTTGAGCGAGTACCGTCAAGTCGGCGGACAGACCCGCCATTCCGAAGAACACGGGCATGAACAGTGCGGTGATCAGTCCGCGCAGCTGCTCATCTATGTGGCGCGCGCGAATGGGTGTTTGCCCAATGAGAATTCCCGCGATGAATGCGCCCAGAACGGTGTGCACTCCGATGGCATCGGTCAGCAGCGCCATGACGGCCATGATGACCAGGGCCATCGTGACCACAGGCAGCTCGCTCACGAAAGCATCGTTTGCCCAGCGGATCAGCCGTGAGACGACGCGTCTGCCCACGGTAAAGCTCAATGCAAGGAACACCGCCGTGCCCAACACGCTCCGCAATACGCTCGCGGTATCGATTCCTTCAGGACGAGCCAACCCGAAGACGATCGCGATCGTGATCCAGCCGATCGTATCGTCGATGATGGCGGAAGCGACGATCACCTGTCCGACGGTACGGCGAAGAAATCCCAGCTCGCCCACCAGCAAGGCGACGATCTTCACCGATGAGATCGAAAGGGCGACTCCCATGAACAGCGCCGTCACCAGACGCTTGCCTGGATCGGGCAACAGCGCGGCGGGCAGCAGCTCCGTCAATAGAAAGCCGCAGGCAAAGGGAAGCGCGATTCCGGCGATCGAAACGCTGAATGCCGCGCGCCGGGAATTGCGGACCACCGACAGATCGGCCTCCATGCCAGTCAGTACCAGCAGCAGCAGAACTCCCAGGTGGGCGACGGCCGCGAGCATCGCCTGCTGCTCGCGGCCACTCGGAAAGAGCCGATGCCACAGATCCGGTAGCAATGCGCCGAAGACCGAGGGCCCCAACAGGATTCCGGCGATGAGCTGGCCCATGATGGCCGGCTGTCCCAGGCGCTGCATCAACTCCCCCAGCAGCCGCCCGGCGGCGATCAGCAGGAGCAGCTGTGCGAGGAACAGGGCTTCCGAGGCACCCTGGTTGGCTCCCGATGCGGCAAAACAGAGTGCGGGCGAGAGCAGAGCGACGGCGGCGCCGCTCGCGAGCAGCCGCCGCAGATGTCCCTGCGCGCTGGCCCGCGTCGGTGCCATACCGAAGTCTCCCATGAAAGGACCGGCATAGAGAACGAGTCCCAAGTCAATTCAGGGACGGGAGATTCGTTCCCCGGCTCCTGCCGCGTTCCAGCTCAAGGGCGGCCGGACTGGGCGGATCGGCAACGAGGAATATGCGCGCACCAACAACTCCTTCGGACTGACGACCTTGAAGGACCGGCACGTCAAGATCACGGGGCCCGGATCCGGTTCCGCTTCCGCGATCTGCCGCACCTGTTACATCCATCCGGCGATCCTGGCGGGATTCCTCGATGCGGAAAGCTGGCCCTCTGGAAGAGGACGTCGGCGGCGGCAAATGAGCGCAGCCGGCTTTCCCAGCATGAAGTCGCCCTGATTCGCTACCTGGAGGCTGTTGCCGGCTGACCGTCGCCGCGGCCGTTCTGGAGGTAGTCCCAATGCGAGGGCATCGCTGCCACACACCGCCGGATGTCCTTGCGAAGCTCGTCCAGCCTGAGTTGGATCCTGCGGGTATCCAGGCCGTCCACCAGGGGATCGTAGCGCTGCGGGATGATGTTCTGGCCGACCATCACCGCCAGCCAGCTCATGATGGGGAACAGCTCGGTGTCCTCGCGCAGGATCCGGCCGTGACTGCGAAAC
>DATNEN010000271.1:0-4002 GCA_035552975.1 Steroidobacteraceae bacterium | reverse complement strand
CTCGCCACCTTCGGGCGCGGACTGTGGATATTGGATGACGTCACGGCACTGCGGCAATTGGACGGCCATACCAGCCAATCCCCGGCCACCTTGTTCAAGCCGGCCGGGGCATACCGGATGCGCCGCGCCAATTTGAGCTTGTACGGCGCGCAGCTCACGAAGGACGAGCCGCAGGCCGCCAATCCGCCATTCGGGGCAATTATCGACTATTACCTGAAAGCCGACGCTTCGGCGCCCGTGACGCTGGAAATCCTGGATGCGGACGGGCACCTGGTGCGGCGGTATTCGAGCTCGCAGAAAACGCAGCGGCCGGATCTCCAGAAGCTGGCCATTGCTCCCGACTGGGTGCTGCCGGTCACGTTGCTTTCTTCCGCGGCCGGCATGCACCGCTTCGTATGGGACCTGCACTATGCGCTGCCCCCGCTGCTGAGCCGAAAAACCAACGGTGAGGACGAGAACTACGGGCAGGATGGCCTGTGGGCGCCTCCCGGCCATTACACCGTGAAACTCGCGGTGAACGGACAAACTTACAGCCAGCCGCTGGAGGTGAGGCAGGATCCCCGGATACGGGTCTCACCGGAGGCGTTGTCGAAGCAGTTCGATCTTGCGCGGCGTATCGAGGGGCAACGCGTGAAGCTTGCCGTGGCTTCGGCGCAGGTCCACCGCGTGCGTTCACAGCTCGACGGCTTGCGCGGCAAGGCCGTCGGCGGCATCGCCCGGCGGGTCGACGCACTGATCGGCAAGGTCGACGCGGTGGCCGGCGTAGAGCCTGCGGCGAATCCGGCCAACTCGGTCGGGGTGCCCGCCGTGGACTTCTCCACCATGCGCTACCTCGGGAAGGCCTATGCCGACCTGGAAGCGTCCGTGGAGAGCGCCGATGCGCTGCCCACTGCCGACGAAATGCAGGCTGTTTCCAGGTACGCGAACCAGCTCGATGGGATCCTCGCGACATGGGAGGATCTGGAAAAGTCGGATATTCCGACGCTCAATGACTCCTTGAAGCCGGCAAAACTCGAGGCAATCACCCTATCCAACTGAACCAGGGTGGACGGTGATAGCCCTTCCGAGGCACAAGCCCGGGACCCCACGGCCTCGGGGGGCGCACCGCTGTCCGGGGTACCCTGCGTCGCAGAAAAAATAGTTCACCGGCCAGTGTCCCTCGGCCTCGCCGAAGCGCTCTAATGCCGTGGGATGAACCCTTTCGGAATCTACGGACCTTGAGCAGCGACACCCGGCGCACTTTCCTCACCGACCTGGAGAAGACCCACGGTCGCGGGCTGCGCCGTTTTCTCTCCTCCCGTGTGCGTATTGGCGCCGACGTCCCCGATCTCGTCCAAGAGGTCTTTCTGAGGCTGCTGCGCGTGGAGCGCCACGAGGCCATCCGAAATCCCCAGGCATACCTCTACACCGTTGCGAGCCACGTCTTGAGTCAGCACACACTGAGAAGCGCTGCGACGGACGAGGTCCTCCGGTTCTCACATCTTCTTGCTGATCTTCGCGGCAGTCTCGATCTCGACCCCGCCGCTGAGGTCGAGACCGAGCAGCTCTTCGAAGAACTGGCCCGGGACCTCGAGCGGCATGCGCCGCGCGCCTACGCCACACTCGTCCTCCATCGTTATCACGGGCACGAGCTCAAGGAGATCGCCCCGCGCCTCGGCGTCTCGTACAACATGGTCAAGCGCTATCTCGCGCAGGCGCTCGCCTTCTGCCAGCAACGACTCGCCGAGACGGAGTAGTCAGCAGGGAACCGTATGAAAGCCCATACCAATAGCCAGATTCTCGAAGAAGCGTCGGCCTGGTTCGTCGAGTTGAGCGAAGGGCACCTCACGGACAAGGTGCGCGAGCAGTTCAGCGACTGGTTGCGCGCCTCTCCCGAGCACGTTCGCGCGTACCTGCAGATCTCTGCCCTCTGGGAAGACGCGCCCCTCCTGGGGAAGGGTGCCGAGGACGTCGAAGCCCTCATTGCTCGCACGTGCGCCGCCGGCAACGTCGTGAGGGTCGGGAAGGATCGCCAGCCCTCTAGCGTAAGATCGCGTCGTTTCGTGACTCCGCTGCGTTCAGCGCTTGCCGCAGGCCTCGTCGTCGTCGCCATCGGCATCAGCTTCTGGCTACAGCAGCGCGGAGTCTATGAGACCGCCATCGGTGAGCAGCGCTTGCTCACCCTCGCCGACGGTTCTACGATCGAGCTCAACGCGCAGTCCCGAGTGCGAGTCCACTTTACGGCGGCGGAGCGCTCCGTCGATCTTCTCGAGGGCCAGGTTCTGTTCCACGTTACTCACGACGCCGCGAGGCCCTTTATTGTCCATAGCGGCGCTGCCAGCGTCCGCGCGGTCGGCACGCAGTTCGACGTCGACCGACACTCGGGTGAAACCGTCGTGACCGTAGTCGAAGGCCGCGTCGCCGTTCTCCCCGATTCGCTCCTCCAGCCGGTGTCGGCGAACGCTGTCGATGGTCCGGTGCCTTCCATCCCTGCGCCGGACTTCGCCCTGACAGGGCCAGGCGGGGCCCATGCCCTTCTTCTCACTGCCGGTGAGCAGGTCACCCTGACCGCTCAGGCCGCCTCGCGCCCGACCCGAACGGACGTCGCCGCGGCCATTGCCTGGACGCAACGCAAGCTCGTGTTCGCTTCCTCACCGTTGACCCAGGTCGTCGACGAATACAATCGGTACCATCAGAAGCGCATCGTCATTCGCGATCGCCGGCTCGCGGGCTTCCTCGTGAGCGGCGTATTCTCTGCGACCGATTCCAGGGCCTTCGTTGCCTTTCTGCGCGCGCAACCGAATCTCACCGTTCAGGAGACGGATACTGAGATCGACATCTCCGGCGCCCCGCCAAAATAATTTTCAGCTTCAGTGTACTTGGCTGCGCTCGCCACGCTCTTTAGCAGCATGAGGCCGTCACCGCACCGGATGACGGCCCTGCACAGCCTTCAACGAGGCGGGGGGGTTCTCATGCGTCTGGGTGTCGCAGCAACGGCTCTTTGCTTATCGATAGTGGGTGTGGCGCTCGCCGATCCGGCGACGGCTGCGATACGAAGACCAACGAATATTCCGGCGCAGGCACTGGGCAGTGCGCTCGAGGAACTGGCGAAGGAGCGCGACATTCAAGTGATCTACCGGTCCGAAGTGGTCTTCGACCGAATGACGGAAGGGGCGGTGGGAGAGTTCACGCCCGACGAGGCGTTGAGAAAGCTGCTGACCGGGACCGGGCTGTCGTATCGCTACCTGACCGCAAGCACCGTCACCATAGTTTCGGCTACCTCTGCGCAGCATCCCGAACCCCTGACGACGACTCCGCCGTCGAGCAATAAGGAGGTCGGGAAGAATTCTTCCCAGAACTTTCGCGTGGCTCAGGCGAGCCCTGGACAGGCTCAAGGCGCTTCTTCGGTAACACAGGAGACATCTGGATCGCCTCCGGCGCAAAATTCCGGGGCAGCGCCTGAGGAAACCAGCGCACCATCGCCCGCCGCCACGACCATGAAGGAAGTCGTAGTCACGGGCACGCTGCTCCGACGCGTCGACACCGAGACCGCGAGCCCGGTGGTGACCCTGGATCGTGCCAACATCACCAATTCCGGCAAACTGACGCTCGGAGATGAACTGCAGCAGTTGCCGAGTGTGTCGGGCACGCACACCAATGTGCAGAACAACAACACCGGTGGCGGCGGCGCCAGCCCCTTGCTCGAGGGCGGTGACGGTGCGGCCCGCGTCTCGCTGCGGGGATTGGGCATCACGCGCACCCTGGTCCTGATCGATGGCCAGCGCATGGCCAACCCGGATCTCAACATGATTCCGCAGAACATGGTCGAGCGAGTCGACGTGCTGGCGGAAGGCGCGTCCACGGTATACGGGTCCGATGCCATCGGCGGCGTCGTAAACTTCATCCTGCGCAAGGATTTCAAGGGCGTAGAGCTCAGCCTGAACGACGGTATGTCCAGTCACGGTGACGGCCAGCGCAAAGGTTTCGACCTCACGCTGGGCGCCGCTGGAGACAAGGGGAACA
>DATNEN010000270.1:0-6864 GCA_035552975.1 Steroidobacteraceae bacterium | reverse complement strand
GGCCGCCGTGGCGGCGGGATCGCCGGCCGCCGCGCGCTGCGAGGCGCTGATCTGGTTGGCCATGGCCATTTTCTCGGCCATGCTCATGGACTGCATGCGGGCCTGGATCTGTGCCGCATACGCCGGATCGGAGCTCGCCCGAGCGAGGTCGATGCCGGCGACGGAGCCACTGGGTTTCAGGGCCTCGCTCATGCGGGCATCGACAGTTACGCAGGCCGGCACGATCAGAGCGCCGTCCGGGCGCACCTGGACCGCCGCTGCGGCCGCGCTGACACTGGCCGGTGCCGCCGGAATGGCAGCGAGGAGCCCGAACGGGTCTATCGCAGGCGCCGCCACCGCGACGCCCAGCGTAAATAGAATCGGAAACGCTGCGGTCGCCGTGTTGCGAACGGCTGCCGAACGGAAGCGCATGCGTCTGCCCTCGCCTGTTGGTGCCGGCAAGCCTGCGGCCGGGGGCTCGGACAAGTCCTCACGCCGTGCTCACAAATTTCTCACAAACGCCGTGCGGCAATGACTGCTCTCTCGGGCCCCGAGGTCAGGGAGGATTGTGAGAATTTTTTGAGGAAATTTTCAGTACGGGCCGGCCTGCCTGGCCTCAGGCTCGCGGTTGCGCCTCGACCCATCAACGCTGGAGCGCTTTCCTATGCACCGCAGCAGCCGGTATGTCCCGATTGCTCTCATCGCCGCCACCGCGCCCCTGGCGCTGGCGGCACCCGCATTGCCCCCGGATGCAGACGGTTGCAAAGACGTCTTCGTCTCGCGGATGGTCGGCTACTACATTTCCTACTGCAATCAAATGGACTTCGACGCCTACAAGTTCATGGAGGGCACCGACAGCGAGACCAGCGTCGAGGGCAAATACGTCCGCAACAAGTATTCCCAACCGGACGATGCCACTGCGAATTCCATTCTCAAGGTCCAGCGCAACTATATCAACGCACTGTCCGCGGACGGGTGGACCCTGCTGGCCATGCCCGAGGGGGGTGTTACCGCCAAGCAGATCAAGAATGGCAAGGAGCGTTGGATCGAGCTCGATGGCAACGGCGGGAGCGAGTACACCCTCACGATGATGGAAAAGGCCGGCATGGCCCAATCGGTGGTGACCGCGGGCGACATGGCCAGCGCGCTCAATCGTGACGGACGCATATCGCTGCACATCAACTTCGATACGGGCAAGGCGACCATCAAGCCCGATTCGCTCCCCATCATCGACCAGATCGCAGCCATGATGAAGGCCAATACCGGCCTGCAGCTATCGGTCGAGGGGAACACGGACAACGTGGGCACGCCACAATCCAACCAAGCGTTGTCCCTGGCCCGCGCACAAGGCGTGGTCAGCGCGGTTGCGGGCGCCGGAGTGGCCGCTTCGCGCATGACCGCGGTGGGACACGGACAGGACAGCCCGGTCGCCGACAACAGTACCGACGCAGGGCGTGCGCAGAACCGCCGCGTAGATCTGGTGAAAAAATAGCAAAGGGGAAACACCGTGACCAAGAGGCGTCCCGACCTTCTCGAGACCTCATTTCCCGTGGTGGCAGTGCTGGGGTTTCTGGCGGCCACGTCCGGCGGTGCGATCGCCGCTGACTCAGCAGCCAAGTCGCGAGCGCCGGCGGAGACCGGTTGGCAGAAGGTCCTTGCCCGCAAAGGCGGTTGTGCCATGTCGGTGCCGGCGGACTGGAAGGTCGATCCGTTGATCAAGGGGTCGGCTGGGCTCGCTGACAACTCGGCGAGCGCCGTGGTCAGCCTGGCCGATTCGGTCAATACCCTGGCCGAAGTCAAACCGGTCATGCAGGGCATGTTCAAGCCAACGAAGACCTTCGAGGACAGCGCACAGCGCCTCTGGTACGAATATCAGAACGCAGGCGGGCCCCACTGGTACGTGGGTGTGCCGGTCAAGGGCGGAATCTGCGGTGCGCAGATTTCGTTCAAGGCGGGCAAGGAAGAGGTGGCCAGAAAGGTGGCCGCCTCGGTCGGGCCCGGCTGAGCCCCCGCGATGCCCTCACGAGCGACGCATTCGTTGGGGGGGCGTGAGATCCGCTGGCCATTGCGCAAGGTATCTATCCGCCTTCGAACGGAGCCGGGCTTTGCTCGACCGGGCGCAGCATGCGAGGCCGCTCCGGCCGCGGCTCGATTTGCACCGGGCAGGCGAATCGATAGCCAAAACCGTGCACGGTACGTATCAACAGGCGGTCCTCATCACCCAGCACGGCGCGGAGCCGATTGATGGTGGTCGTCAACACGGTATCGGAGATCACGCGCCGCGGCCAGCAGGTCGCGGCCAGCTCGTCTTTTGTGACGAGATCTCCTGCCCGCACCAGAAGATGCAGCAGGACCAGCATGGGCTTGCGGTGCAGATGCACCGGCTGACCGTTCACCTGCAGATCCAGTGCGCCCTCGTCGAGCACGCTGCGGCCAAATCGCCAGATGTGTTTCTGTCGGGATTGATACTGGAGGCTCATGTCGGGGCACAACGGTAGCTGTTCCGGATAGAACGCTAGCTGTGCCGCCGCGGCAGCTGCCCCCTCAAATTTGAGGGGTTCTGGTCGGCCGTCTACTGGGTAATGTGCCGAATGCCCGTGCCCCCGCTCAGGAGGGTACGCAACAGCTCTTCGCGATTGCCCACTCCGAGCCGCGCAAACGCCTCGCGTGCGTAGCCGATGACGGTGGGAACCTTCAGACTCATTGCCCGAGCGGCTTCCCGGTAGGTGAGGCCGCGCAACAGACACAGGCACACCTCGAGGTGCTTCGGGGCCAGGGGCCAGCCGTCCGCATGACTCAGGAGCGTAGCGGCAATGGGAGAGCGCAGGCGCACGCTGATGCCGACATGACCGCTCTCTTGCGGGTGCAGCTCGTAGGCGCGCAGCGTGAATTGACCCCATGAGTTGACGACGGTACGCGTTGGCGTCGGCCCCTGAGGGTCCAGCAGGTCCCGCAGGAGACCCTGCAGGAGCTGACGCACGGCCGGCGCGTTGAACGGCGCACGTACATCGAGTGGACCGTTCTCGGCACTTACCCAGTGAAGCAGGAACGAGGCGCGCGAACTCCAGTGCAGGACCCGCGCGCGCCGGTCCATGACGACGATTCCTTCTTCGCCATCATTCGCGTATGTCTCAGCCGGTCGGCTCGGCGCCTCGAATGAGTGCCGGAGGTACGAGGCAACGCGTGCGAGCCCGCGCCCCTCGATCTCTGAGAAACCGGGGTCGGCCGGTGCGCGGAACAGCATCAGTGCCCCGCCGCCTCGCGTCCTCACCGGCGCGACCAGCCCCCACTTGATCCGCATGGGGACGTACACTTCGTTGAAGTACTCGGACTCCAGGAAGCGTTTGCCGAGAGCGGCGGAGTTCGACACCGCGGGGCCTGAAGACATTCCATCCTGGAGCCGAATCCCGACCTGCCCCTCCTCCTGCGTGTTGCAGTAGTGATCGAGGTAGCGCTGGTAGAGCCCCGCGACCTCCGGGGCATCCGCGTAGACCGCCGCCGGCTGCAGCTGCTCGTTCACGAACAGGAAGCTCGACCACGAGTTGGGGATCCAGCGCCGCACGATGGCGGTGGCAGCCGGCACCACGGCCTGGGGGGCAAGCGCCTGGGTACACAGCAGTCGGATCTCGGACAGGGCGCGAGTGGGCGTCGTTCTTATCATTGTGCCTGCGAAGGTTCTCCCGAGGCGTAACGATATCACGGCCGACCGAAGGGATTAATTTCCTCGCAAGCAATTGACTATTAAGGATATTTATCCTGGGTGACCACGGCCGAAGCGCTTGCGGCGACACTCCCTGAAGCGCTCGGTCAGCGAGCTGTAGACCGCCGCATCCGTCGGTCCCACTCCAATCCATTCCAGCGTCAGCGCGTTCAGGGGCTCATCCCCGCCCCCCGAGCGATCATTGCCCACGCCTTGGCCCATCGTCTGTATCAACCGTTGAACCTGATATTCGCGACGCAACGCCTGGTCTTCCGCGGGGGTGGGAAGCTCCAGGGCGATTTCAGCGCGGATACACAGCCGGCGCAGCGCGGTTTCGTTAGCTGCCACGTCACCGGCGTCCGCTCTATCCAACTCCTTCTTCAGAGCATCCAGGGCCCCCTTGGGCCAACGGCTGCCTGATGAAATCGCTTCCTCGGCGGCACGGCGCAGGTCATCACGCTGGGCGGCGTCCGCATTGCTCGCAACGGACAACCTGTACGCTCGCACCCGATCTGCCGCATCGAGCAGTTCCATCCAGCTCCGCTCCGCGTCGCGGGCCTTCTGCTCGGCGGCCGCCGTTTCACAACGTTCCACCGCACGCTCGAACCTGCGATGCAGCTCGTGCGCATTTGCCTTAGGCAGCTCGCCGAGCGCTTCAAAGTCAGTTCGCAGCTGCGGTAGTCGAGCGGCGGCTGCCAGCAGCTCCGCTCCCGCCACAGAGCCAAGCCCCTCAACCGTTTCGCACAACGCGATGGCCGCGGTCTTGTTGGCTTCGAGACTGGCACTGTAATCGGCCGACTGCTGCCGGCGCCTTTCGAACACCGCATCGCACTGTTCCCGGAACTCCGACCACAGTTGCTCGCTCTGCTCACGCGGCGTCAAACCGATTCCCTTCCACTTGCGCTGCAGCTCCTTGACCTCTTCGATCGCCTGCCGGCTCTCCTGAATCTCCGACAGCTGCCGGGCGCTCTCGATCAGCCGCCTCTTTTCTTTCACATTGTAGGCGTACTCAGCGTCGAGACGGTTCTGCAGGCTTGCCGTTACAGTGTCGAAAGTCTCCTGCAACGCCTTGCCCGCTCTACGATCCACGCGCCAGTGTCGCCGCCATTCCTGTTTGGACTCCCGCAGGGCCCGGACGATGAGCGGCCAGTCCGGTTGATTCCAGTCATGCTGCGACTCCAGAGCAGCCAAGCGTTGCAGCAGTGCTGCGCGGCGCTGGAGGTTCTCCTGCCGCAGCGACGCCTGGGCCTCGAAATACTCGCGGCAAGGCTGATAGGCGCTCTGCGCGGCGTCCCGGAATCGCTGCCACTCCGCTTCGACGGACTCGCCGGCGCCCCTGTTCAGGGTTCGCCATTGCTCCTGCAGGTCGCGGATGCGCTCGGCCAACACGGGAGGCTCGAGCGTCGCGCCGACCAGCGACTCCATTTCCGCAATCAACTCGGCGCGCTTGGGTGTGACCGAAAAACTCTTCCAGTCCTTGAGCGCCTCCAGCTGCTCGTCGAGCTGACGGAGCTGGTTGGACAAGTACGTCGGCAACGGAGGCGCCGTTGCGAGCTTCTCCTCGAGCGCGCGTCTGATGCCTGCGGTTCGGCCAGTGCTGCCTTCGCGGAGGGCGCCGAGCGCCTGGCGAATCAAGCCGCCAATCTGCCTGAGAGCGAGTGCCTCAGCCTCGCGTTTCTCAGCTTGCGCCTTGCGCTCCGCGGCCTCGATGCCGGCGCGTTCGGCGGCGGCCTCCGCAGCCGCTCTTGCCGCAACCTCACGGGCATGCTGAGCTTCAGAGGCGGCATTGGCAGCCGACAGCTCGCGCGCTGCTTGCTCCTCCAGTTCCCGACGGTGCTGCGCGATGACATCCCGCGAGCGGTCGATCGCTTCCTGCACCTGCGCCGCCAATGGCGGCCCCGCCTCTGAAGCGATCGTTTTCCAGCGGTTCTCGAGCTGCTCCAGAGTCGGCGCGTACAGCGCGTCATAACCGCGACGGCTGTGGCGTTCGAGAGCTGCCGAGACCGCGCTCATTTCGGTCTGCAGCTGCTCCTGCTGGCGCGCCTGTTCGAGCAGCACATCGCGCTTGTGCGTGAGAATCTTGTATACGCTCTTGTCGCTTCCGCCGCGCACGTCTCGGATCAGCTGCCGCAGCTGTACCGGGTCTTCGATTGCCTGCGCCGCCGTCTGCCGGATTTTCGTGGAGGTCCCCTCGATCACGAATTTCCCGACGGTTTCGTAATCGCCGCTCCCGATCGCGGCCTCGAGGTCTTGCTCTTCTTTGGCCGCCAGCAGCTTGCGGTCAGGAGCGCCGCTTGGCGCGTCGGGCTGTGTTGAAGAGGCGACCGGCGCAGTGGTCGGCAGGTCCGATGCGGCACGAGACGGCGGCGCTTTGCGAAACAAGCGCGAAAACAACGACATGGATTGACCCCGAAATCTGCTCCTCGAATTGCCTGATTTTAGCGGTTCGCGGCGGGAAGTCTGCAGGGTTCACCCGCGTAGAGGAAACCGTAGGCTGGACGCGGTTTCACACCCCTGGCTTCCGCACTCCGTAGCGAAGCGCCACTATGCCGTTCCTGTACGCCATCGACTCCAGAAGATGCAGGGGGACGTCCCGGTCGAGGCCCGCGAAAAATTGAGGCCATCACCCATCACGATCGGCAGGATCGAATAGCCCACCTCGTCGGCCAGTCCGAGGCGCAGGCCGGTAGCCGCCGGTGAGCTGCGTGGTGTGACCGACGTCCAGGCACTCAGCCGGTCAATTGAGGCTACGCTTTGCGGATCCTTTCTGGGTTGGGCGCTATCGGCGAGCAGGTTTGCTGCGGCGTTTCGGTGAGTCACCGTGCCGTCGTGCCGTCCCTTTGCGCTCCTGTGCGCGCGGTGAGCCATTGGAGCGCGGATGCCGCGCGTAAGGCCCGGGTTTGGTGTCGGCGCGGCTGATACGCAAGTCGACTCCGCGCACACGCACCGCTCGGAGGTTCTCGAGAGTTTCTTGCGGCATGCCGACGGGAAGATCGACGAAACTGTGATCTCCGCGGATGTCGATGTGTCCTATGTCGCGGCCGTCCAGGCCGGCCTCGTTCGCGATGGCGCCGACGATGTTTCCAGGTTGCACTCCGTGCGCATGGCCGACTTCGATGCGGAATGTGTCGAGCTGCGGGCCGTCCTTGGAGCGGCGAGGCGGTCGCCGCTCACGCCGTGGCCCG
>DATNEN010000269.1:0-15451 GCA_035552975.1 Steroidobacteraceae bacterium | reverse complement strand
CTCGAGTGGCGCTCGCTGCCGGTGGCGAAGCGACTCGAGCATGCACTGGTGAAGGGAATCGATGACTTCGTGATCGAGGACACGGAGGAAGCGCGCCGCACCTTCGAGCGTCCGCTGCAGGTCATCGAGGGTCCGCTGATGGACGGCATGAACGTCGTCGGCGATCTGTTCGGCTCGGGCAAAATGTTCCTGCCGCAGGTCGTGAAGAGCGCGCGCGTGATGAAGCGGGCGGTGGCCCATCTGATCCCGTTCATCGAACAGAGCAAGGACGGCGCCGCACGCACCAACGGACGAGTCGTGATCGCGACGGTGAAGGGCGATGTTCACGACATCGGCAAGAATATCGTCGGCGTCGTCCTGCAATGCAACAACTACGAGGTCATCGACCTGGGCGTGATGGTGCCGTGCGAGCAGATTCTCGAGACGGCACGGCGCGAGAAGGCCGACTTCATCGGCCTGTCCGGGCTGATCACCCCCTCGCTGGATGAGATGGTGCACGTAGCGAAGGAGATGCAACGGCAGAAGTTCACGGTACCGCTGTTGATCGGCGGTGCCACGACCTCGCCCGCACACACTTCCGTGAAGATTGCACCGCAGTATCAGCCTGGCGTCGTGTACGTCAAAGACGCTTCACGCTCAGTCGGTGTCTGTCAGTCGCTGTCGACGCCAGCTACGCGCACACCCTTCCTGGCGCAAGTCAGCGAGGACCACGCGCGCCGGCGCGAACAGCATGCGGGTAAGAAGCTGAAGCTGCCCGAGGTCAGCCTGCCGCAGGCGCGCGCCAATCGTCGCCGGATCGAGTGGTCGGCGTTCACACCGACGCCCCCGCGGGCCCCGGGTATCCATCGATTCGAGTCGTATCCGCTCGAGCAGCTGCTCGGGTACATCGACTGGATGCCGTTCTTCAATGCCTGGGAGTTCGCCGGCAAATTCCCCGACGTGCTGTCGGACCCCCTCGTGGGCGAAGCCGCCAGCAATCTCTACGCGGACGCTCGCCGCATGCTGAAGCAGGTGATCGCGGAGAAGTGGCTGGAAGCGCGCGCCGTGGTGGGCCTGTTTCCGGCGAATGCCGTCGGTGACGATGTGGAGGTCTATGCCGATGAGCAGCGTACCCGGGTGCTCACGACGCTGACCTTTCTGCGCCAGCAGAAGGGCAAGCCCGAAGGCCAGCCACACGAGTGCCTGGCGGACTACGTTGCGCCGCAGTCCAGCGGTGTCGCGGACTACATCGGCGCCTTCGCGGTGACCGCCGGAATCGGCATCGAGCAGCACCTGGCGCGCTTCGAGCGCGCGCATGATGACTACTCGAGCATCATGCTCAAGGCTCTGGCCGACCGGCTTGCGGAAGCGGCTGCCGAGCACTTCCATGAGCGGGTGCGGCGGGAGCTGTGGGGGTACTCGGCTCGGGAGGTGCTGACCAACGAGCAGCTCATCCACGAGGAGTATCGCGGCATCCGCCCGGCGCCCGGCTACCCCGCGTGCCCGGACCACACCGAGAAGGCGAAGCTGTGGCAACTGCTGGATGCCCAGAAGGCGGCCGGTATCCGCCTCACCGAATCGTACGCGATGCATCCGACCGCGGCGGTGAGCGGATGGTATTTCGCGCATCCCGACGCGCATTACTTTGCGGTCGGCAAGATTGCTCGCGACCAGGTGGAGGAATACGCGCAGCGCCAGGGCGTCAGTGTGGAGGTGATGGAGAAGTGGCTGTCGCCCAACCTCGGGTATGAGCCGGCGTAACTTTCCTCTCACGCTCAACGGCGCGCAGGTAGCTGTCACCTCCCAGGTCCTTCATTTGCTCCAGGATGCGATCACGCTGGGACAGCACGTACCGAGATGGCCGATCGACGCGCATCCGTATCGGGTTGGGCAGCACGGCAGCGAGCAAAGCGCCTTCGGATGAGCTGAGGCGCGCGGCGGGCTCGCCGAAATACCGCTGCGAGGCTGCCTCCACGCCATAGAGCCCTTTGCCCAGCTGAATGACGTTGAGATAGACCTCGAGGATGCGCTCCTTGGGCCACATCGCCTCGATCAGCACGGTGAACCACGCTTCGAGCCCCTTGCGAAAGAAGCTGTGACCGGACCATAGAAACAGATTCTTGGCGAGCTGCTGCGAGATGGTGCTGGCGCCCCGGAGCCGTTTGCCACGCTCGCTGGCGCGTACCGCCTCGCGAATCGAGTTCAGGTCGAAGCCGTTGTGAAAGGGGAAAAGCTGGTCTTCAGATGCGATGACGGCCAGCGCTACGTGCGGTGATATCCGCTCGAGACTGACCCATCGATAGTCGGTGTGATAGCTCGCATCGTGATGTGCCGCGGCCTGGACGCGCGCGCTCAGCATGAAAGCGCTGGTGGGTGGATTCAGCCAGCGCAGCAGGAGCACCGCGCTCGCGGTGACTCCCACCCACGCAATAATGGCGAAGGCGATCCACTTCAGGAGCCTGCCGATGACACTACCGCGTTGAGCGCGGCTGGGGTGCATTCTATGCGAGCGGGCTGATCACGCCTTTTCCGCCCTGCGCGCTGAAACGATCAGCACGTCCTCCAGGGGTGCGTCCTGATAGCCCTTGCGGCGCCCGGTGCTGACCTTGGCGATCTTGTCGATCGTGTCCATGCCCTCGGTCACTCGTCCGAACACGGCATAGCCGTAGTCGCGCGTGCCGTGGTCCAGGAACTCGTTGTCCGACAGATTGACGAAGAACTGCGAGGTCGCGCTGTTGACGTCGCTGGTGCGCGCCATCGACAGCCAGCCGCGCTTGTTCTTCAAGCCGTTCTTGGCTTCGTTCGTGATGGGCTCGCGCGTTTTCTTGTTCTGGAACTCCGCCGTGAGACCGCCTCCCTGGATCACGAACCCGGGCACGATACGGTGAAACAGCGTGCCGTCGAAGAACCCGTCATCGACGTAACGCAGGAAGTTCTCTACGCTGACGGGAGCCTCCTTCGGGAACAGCTCGATCGTGAAGGGGCCGTGAGTCGTTTCAAATCTGACCATGGGTGGGTTACCTGTTTACATCCGCTGAGCTTCAGTCACACGCTCGTGTCCGGCTAGATCGCGGTGCGAGCGTACAGAACGGAAGCCCCGCCCCACAAGCTCGCGAGCGACTCCAGAGGCCTGGTCGGCGCCATGTTCCAGCAGTAACCAGCCGTCCCGCTCGAGGTGTTCGGGGGCGCCACGGATGATTTCACGCAGGCACGAGAAAGGGTCCCTGCCGGGCGTGAGCGCAATTCGTGGCTCGTGACGGAGGGCCGGATCCTGCATTGCAGGGTCGCTCTCGGCCACATACGGCGGATTGCTCACGATGAGGTGGAATGACCGTCCCTGCAGGGGGGCGAACCAATGCCCCTGCAAGTACTCGATCCGACCAAGGTTGAGCGCGGCGGCGTTGGCCTTCGCCGTGGCCAGCGCATCGGCGGAGACGTCCGTCGCGATGACCTGCCAGTGCGGTCTCTCGAGGGCCAGGGCGAGCGCAATGGCGCCGGACCCGGTGCCGAGGTCCGCGACCCGGCCTGCCGACTCGGCACGTAGCGCAAGCGCCCTTTCCACGAGCAGCTCGGTCTCCGGGCGCGGCACCAGCACTTCCGGACCGACCTTGAGCGACAGGGACCAGAACTCCTTGATTCCCAGGATGTAGGCCAGGGGCTCACCGGCTGCGCGTCGCTCGATGAAACCGGCGTAGCGCTGCGCCTCGGTGGTGTCCGGGACCCGCTCCAGATGGGTCATTGCGCGTGTGCGGGTCACTCCCAGTGCGTGCGCAAGGAGCAATTGGGCGTCGAGCGTGGCACCCGCTGTTGTGCCGGGCCCGAGGCCGGGTGTCGCACCGGTGGTTGCGGCGGCGGAGCTCCGGAGCGCCTGCGCGAGGCGACGGGTCGCTTGCGCCAGGAGCGTCCCGGCCGTGAGTTGGGCAGTCATACCTGTAATATTCGCGGATGCCGTCCGTTTTGTATCCACCCCCGCGTCCGCAGGCGATCGGCGAAGTGCTCGATTCCGCCTTCGCCATCTTCAAGGTCACCCTCCTCAAGTGCCTGCCCTTCGGCCTGCTGGCCATGGTGACGAGCCAGCTGAAAAGCATCTACGACCTGGCCACGGGCAGGGCGCTGGGTGCGCGGGACTTCGGCTCGTGGTTGTTCTTCGGTCTGGGAGTGCTGGCCAGTATCGTTCTGTGGAGTGCCGTCATCCTGCGCCAGAAAGGGGTGCTCGAGCTGCGCGAGACCTCCGCTGCCGCAGAGCTCGCCAAGGCCGCACGCGCCTTACCTTCGATGGCGATCGCGCTCGTGCTCGGCTTGCTGGGGTGCGCCGTCGGGCTGGTTCTGCTGGTGCTTCCGGGGCTTTATCTGCTGCTCGCGTTTCCGTTCGTGTGGCAGGCCATCCTGTTCGAGCACCGCAGTCCGGTGGAGGCGTTCGGGGCGAGCCGGCGCCTGATGTACGGCAATGCGTGGCGCGTGCTTACGATTTTCTGCGTCGGCCTGTCGATGCTGCTGGTATTCGACATCATCGTCTACATGCTGGTCGCCGTTCTTCTGCAGTTCGCCGGCGCCGGGGACGTGACGCTGGTCACTTCCGCCGCACCCGTGGTGGTCATTGCGCTCGGTGCCATCACGTCGCCCTTCCTGTGCGCGTTGGGGTTGGCCGCCTACGGCGATCTGCAAGTTCGCTACACGCTGCGGACGGCCGCGGCTCGCGGCAGCGCTGCGGAGACCGGCGCAAACGTTGCGCAAGCCAACGCGTCCACGGGGCCGACGGCCGACCGATCTGTGCCTGGCGAGCGGGTAGGCTGACCCATGCGCATCCGTGACGTCTGCGTGTCGATGCTGATCGCCGCAGTCGTCGCGCCGGGTGCCTTCGGGCAGGCTGGGCGAGTGCGACAACCCGAGCACGCCGGGCAGGCTGGGCGCGAGCACGCCGGGCAGGGCGGGCAACTCGCGTTGGAGGCCATCGAGGGTTGCCTCAAGCATCTGGATCCGCAAAGCGGCTCCGACGAGATCGCCGTGCGTTGCCCGGATTTGATCCGGCGCCTGGAGGCAAGCGATCTGGCGGGATGGCTGCCCGCTGGCTGGGCCGCGCCGGGCAACGATCTGTCGGCGGCCGGGCTCATCGACCTTCGTCACTTGATTGCGCATCAGCTCTCGCTACGCGCGGCCTCACGTCCTCCGGACCTCGCAGCGTTGGGATCGATTCTCGCCGAGCTGGGGCCAGCGGCGCCGCAGACTCCGGGCGCATGGGCTCGATTCACGAGATGGCTACGCGAGGCGTTCGAGCGTGGCGAGGCTGTTCCCACCCGTAGCTGGTGGGATACCGCGCGTGCAGGTCCTTCGCAGGCCGTTATCGATCTCGTCTGTTATGCCTGCCTGGGCGCGGTCGTCATCATGGCTCTCGCGTTGATCGTGAACGAGCTGCGCGTCGCCGGAGCGTTCGTTCGACGTCCTGGTCGCATTGCGGGTGACGCGCAGCGTACGCCGGCGGCAGAGGCTTCCGACTGGAGCGCAATTCAAAAGGCGCCGGCGCGCGATCGTCCACGGCTGCTCCTGGAGCTGATCGCCGCTCGACTGATGGAGCTGGAGCGTCTGCCGCCGGCAGGCGGCTTTACGGTCCGGGAGCTGATGCAACAGGCGCGCTTGAGCCAGGGAGAGGACCGCGCTCTCCTGGCCGATGTGGCTCTTGCCGCGGAGAGAGTGCGCTTCTCAGCGGAACAGATGTCAGCTGCGGGTCTGGAGATCGCCGTCGAGCGCGGACGCCGGCTTCTGGAGCATCTCTCCTCATGAAGGAGAGACTCGTCATGCTCGCGGCCGCGAGCGCTGCCCTCGTCCTGTTCCTGACGATGTTCATGAGCAGTGAGCGCGGCTTCGGGATCGGTCGTGACGTGCCACGGCCAACCTCCGAAGAGCGCGGCGGGAATGGATACCTCGCTGCGGTGCGGTGGTTGGCGAACGACAAAGTTCGGGTGGTGTCGCTGCAGGAGAGTCTCGCAAGGCTCTCTGACCGGGCCGATCTGGTGCCCACCGGCAACGTCATGCTGGTAACCCTGCCTGGTACGACGGCTTTCGGATCCGATGAGTATCGAGCCCTGGATCGGTGGGTGCGGGCCGGAAACACGCTGCTGATATTGGCGGCGTTGTCGGATCAGCCTGACTGGGCGCATGGCTTTGGGGAGCAGGTCGCGAACGATCTGAATCTCCTCGCCGGCTTGCAGTTCCACGCGTTGCGCCGACCAGCGCGGCAGGCCACGGCAACTTCCGCGGACAGGGCATTCATTGAGCCGCAGCGCGACCAGTTGGTGCCCAACCGGCCACACGCCTATTTTTCGGGAGTGCGCGAGGTAGTTGCCCTGTCGGACTTTCCACGTGAAGACTGGAGAGTGGGCATTCCGAACGACGGATTCGTGCTCACCCTTGCGCACGAGCGCAAGAGCGGAGCGGGTGTGTTGTGGACCCGATCGATCGGGGACGGGTACGTCGTGGTGAGCGGATGCGGGTCGATTTTCACCAATCGTGCGCTCGGGCTCGCCGACAACGCTCGCCTGCTGGCCAACCTGATCGAGGCGAATCTTGCACCTCGGGGCGCAGTGATATTCGATGACCTGCATCAGGGCCTGAGCGCCACCTACGATCCCGCCCGGTTCTACAGGGATGGTCGCCTGTATGCCACGCTCGGAATTCTCATTGCAGTCTGGCTGTCGTGGGTGCTCGGCTCAACCCGGCTGCACGGGTTGGGTGCGCCGGCAACGGGTGCCCTGCCTGCGCTGCCGCGGGAGGCGGAGCTCGTTCGTGCCACAGGCGGCTTCTTCGCTCGCGTCGTGCGGCCTGACGCTGCGGCGAGGCGTATCTTCGAGCTCTTCTGCGAGCGGCTGTATAGTCAGGTGCCGCGTGCGCGGGGGACCGACGGAACGCCCTGGAGCTATCTCGAGCGCCATTCGCAGCTCGCCCCAGCGGAAGTGAGGCAGCTGCGCTCATGGTATGACGACGCACGCGCCTCGCGGCGCGTGCCGCTGTTGGCATTGCATAATCTCATCGTTCATATCGAACAACGGCTGGCTTCATGAGCATCCAAAAGCTGGAGGGTCTGCTTGCGAACGAGCTCGGCCGCGTCATCGTCGGGGCGGACTCCTCGATTCGCGCACTCGTCGTGGCGCTCGTTGCGCGCGGTCACTTGCTCGTGCAGGGAGTTCCGGGTCTCGGCAAGACGCTGCTGGCGAAGACACTCGCCCGCGCGCTGGGAGGAGACTTCAAGCGGATCCAGGGCACACCGGATCTGATGCCGAGCGACATCATCGGTGTGCATGTCTTCGACGAGACCGATCGCGCGTTCGTCTTTCGTCCCGGTCCGCTGTTCGCGGACGTAGTGCTCGTGGATGAGATCAACCGCGCGGGCCCGAAGACGCAATCGGCATTGCTGGAGGCGATGGAGGAGCGTCAGGTCAGTGTCGATCGGCAGGTGTTCGCGCTGCCGGCGGACTTTCTGGTGCTGGCTACGCAGAATCCGCGGGAATTCGAGGGCACGTATCCTTTGCCGGAGTCGCAGCTCGATCGCTTCATGCTCCGTATCGACATCGATTATCCGCAGCGCGCCGCGGAGGCCGCCATTCTCGCGCGTTACGGCGGGATGCTGACGGCGGTCCAGACTACGATGGAGCAAGTCAGCGCTCTGGAGCGCTCGCTGCTGGCCGAAGCCCGCGCCGAGGCGGAGCGTATTCATGTCTCGGAGGCGCTCACCGCTTATGTTCTCGACCTGGCGAGCGCATCGCGTGAGCACACTCATCTGTCTCTAGGACTCTCCACGCGCGGTGCGCTGGCGCTGGTGAAGTCGGCGCGCATAGTCGCTGGGCTGCGCGGGGCGGAGTTCGCAACGCCCGACGATGTCAAAGAGGCGGCACTCTGGGTGATGGCGCACCGCCTCGTGCTGACGCCGGAGGCTTCTCTGGAGGGCATCAGCGATTCGGACGTCGTTCGTAGCCTGCTCGCGGCTACTCCCGTGCCGCGCTGACTCGCATGCACCTGGCGCAGCGTGCCTATGTTCTGATCGTGCTGACTGCCGCAGTGGCGATTGCCGGCATCTGGTCGCACGATCCTGCGCTGTCGCGATGGTGGCACCTGCCGGCGGCCCTGGTGTTGATCGGGGTTGCATTTGAGGCCTTCCGCGTCCGCAGGTCCGCCATCGGCTTCGACGTCGAGAGCCCCTCGCGAGGCTATTTGGGGCGCCCACTCCCGGTGACTTTCAGAGTGCACACCGACATGCCGCGCCCGGCCGTCATCGAGTTTGCTCCTGCGTTGCCGGCGGGATTCAGCCCACTGGAGCAGACTCGCCAGATCGTCGCCCCGCCGCAGACGGACGGATGCGACGAGGTCACGTTGCTGCCGGTGAAGCTGGGGCGGCAGTCGTGGCCGGTGATGCGGGCACGCCTTCTGGGCCCGCTGGGGATCGCGTGGTGGCCTTTGGATCTGCATCCCCCTGGGAACGTCACGATCACCCCCGACACGCTGCGAATCGTGCGCGTGAGTCCACGTGGCAATCCGGCTGGTACCCGGCCGCGTCGCACCGTTGGTGCAGGATCCGAGCTGCATCAGTTGCGCGATTACGTGCACGGGGATCCACTTGCGCGCATCGACTGGAAGGCGACTGCGCGCACCCGAAACCTCGTCTCGCGAGAATTCAGCGAGGATCAGCATCTCGACGTTCTGGTGATGGTGGACGCAGGCAGATTCAGCCGCGTGCGCGCGGGTTCTCTGGACCGATTCGGGCTCTATGCAAACATCGCCGCACGCTTCGCGGAGGTCGTGACCCCGAATGACGATCGCATCGGGCTTCTGGTGTTTTCCGATCGGCCGCTGGCTGTCTGCATGCCCGATCGAGGCCTGCCGGCGGTCGTGCGACTGCGTCGCGCCCTCGAAAAGGCCTCGGTGAGCTCTTCGGAATCTGACGTGACTGCTGCGGCAGTTCGAGCGCGTCGGATGTTGAAGCATCGAGGCCTCATCGTGTTGCTCACAGGGTTCGATGACCCGACGCAGGCTGATCAGCTCACACGTGCGGTGCGGCTGCTCTCACCGCCTCACGTGGTGGTCGTCGCCGGTGTCCAGAACACCGAAGTCAGGGCACTGTCGAAGCAGGTGGCCCGTGATTGGCTGGATCCCTGGGTCTCGCTTGCGGCTCAGGAGCAGGAAGCTCGCGCTGAATCCCATAGAGTGCTGCTGCGACGCCTGGGAGCCCCGGTGGTCTGCGCGCGTGAGGAGCTGCTCGAGCACGCCGTCATTGCGCAGTACGACGCGCTGCGGCGGACGCGAAGGATTTGAATTGCGGAGCAATCGGCGGAACGCGAAGCGGCGCCAACAGCCACCCGCGCAGCAGCGCGATCATGAGCAGCCAATAGGCGACTCCGATCGCGACCCGCGCCCACAGAGGTACATCGGGGTCGGGAGACACGTAGCCCTCGATGAAGCCGGATCCGACCAGCAGCAGCAGGCAGGCGCTCAACAGCTTGCCGGACTCGGCCGCGGCGGCGCGAAACGATTCCGCGCGGGTGGTGCCGCGCGTCGGCCTGATCAACGCCTCGCCGACGGCGGCACCGGCAGCCCCTGACAGACACATCACCGAAATTTCCACCGGGCCGTGCGGCACGATGAATCGAAACAGGCTGCCACCCAGGCCGTGCAGTCCCGAGAAAGCGAACACCGCGCCCAGCATCATGCCGTTCAGGCCGAGAATGTAGAACGTGCCCAGACCGAACAGAAAGCCTGCGCACCAGGCGACCAGGCTGACGACCACGTTGTTGGCGAGTATCTGCAGGGAGAGTACGGAGGGGGGCACGACGTTGAGGAGGCCCTCGGTCCACAGTCGACCCTTGCTGACGGAGGCGATCAGCTCAGGTGATGCAAACAGGGCGATCAGTCCCGGATACGCGCGCACCAACAGGTAGCCCGCAGCAATCGTCAGCAGAAAGAGGACACTCGACCAGAGAATGTACGGCCTGAGGCGGCGAACGATTTCCGGGATTTCGGTGCTGAACAGAGTGAGCAGGTCGTGGCCCAGGTTCCATCCCGGCTTGTGGAGCGTGGCGTGTGTCTGGGCGTATGCAAGCTCGAGGTATTCATGTGGTGCCGTACCCGGCATCACCCGCCTGGCTTCGGCAAGGTCGTGAGCCAACAGCCGGTAATCGTCGGCGAGTTGGGCCGCCGCACCGATGTCCTCGGCGCGGCTCTCTGCCAGGCGCCGAGCCCTTGCAGTCGCCGCGGTCCATTGCGCGCTGCGCGATGCCCACTGAGGCGTTCTGGCAAGGGACGTCGGAGCAACACGCGAATCAGGGAGAGACACCATCTGCCTCTCGTAAACCAGCACCGTGCCCGCCGCGAAGTCCCCGACGCGTATGTGCTCGCGCGACATCATCGTGACGAGAAGTCCCACTCCGTACACGAGGGGAAAGCTGTCAATGATTCGAAACGCATTGCGGGTAAGAAGGGCTGCGACGCCGGGCGACCAACCGGTCCGCGTCACGATGCGCACGCCTGCGAACCGCTTGCCCGGTGTTCGCCCGCGCATCGAGATCTCGAGGACGGGGTGATAGAGGAGGAAGATCGCGGCCGTCGGCGTGAGCACGAATATGAACCAGGCTGCGTCCGGAATGAGCGGTTGCGCGAGACTCCAGCGTGCGTTGTGCACGAGGGCGCTCACTACGAACCATGCCACCGAGAGTATCGAGCGGATGCACCAATCGATGAGAAACGCGAACGAACGCGCGCCCGGTCCGGCGATCGGCAATACAACTTCCACGCCGGTAACACTGTCTGCGACGAGGTCCGGTGTGCTGTACATCATTCCTCGGCGGCGAGCAGCTCTGCCTGGTGTTCCTGCTGCAAGGCGTCCAGCAACTCATCGAGCGCTCCGTCCATGATCTGCTGGAGCTTGTACAGCGTGAGATTGATACGGTGGTCGGTCACCCGGCCCTGGGGGAAGTTGTAGGTCCGGATCCGCTCGGACCGGTCGCCGCTGCCCACCTGCAGGCGGCGGGACTGGGCTTGGGCGCTCTGCTGTTTCTGCTGCTCGGCGGCGAGCAGTCGCGCCTTCAGTAAGGCCATCGCGCGCGAGCGGTTCTTATGCTGTGAGCGCTCGTCCTGGCACTCCACGACGATCCCGGTCGGCAGGTGCGTGATGCGGATGGCGGAGTCGGTCTTGTTGACGTGCTGGCCGCCCGCTCCGGAGGAGCGGAAGGTGTCGATGCGCAGCTCCGCCGGGTTCAGCTCGATCTCCGCGACCTCATCCTCCTCCGGCAGGATGGCGACGGTGACCGCGGAGGTATGAATGCGCCCCTGCGCCTCGGTGGCCGGCACGCGCTGCACGCGATGGGTGCCCGATTCGAATTTCAGTCTCGAGAAAGCTCCTCGGCCCGCGATGCGTGTGATGACCTCTTTATAGCCTCCGTGCTCCCCCGGGCTCTCGTTGAGGATTTCTACGGTGAACCCCTTGGACTCCGCATAGCGGCCGTACATCCGTAACAGGTCGCCCGCGAAAATGGCGGCCTCATCGCCACCGGTCCCCGCGCGGATCTCCAGAAACAGGTTCTTCTCATCGCGCGGGTCCTTCGGGATGAGCAGCTTGCGCAGCTCCCCTTCCTCGGCGGACAGGGCACCCTCGACCCTGGCGAGCTCCTCGGCGCCCAGGCTCCGCATGCTTGCGTCCGGGTCCGCCAGCATCTCGCGCGCCGCGGCCAGATCCCGCTCCAGATGATGGTAGCCCCGAAAACGCTCCGCGAGCGGCTGCAGACGGGCGTACTCTACGGACAGGTCCCGAAATTGCTGTGAGCTTCCGGAGACCTCGGTAGTCGCAAGCAGCCGGCCGACCTCCTCGAAGCGGTCGGACATCTTCTCCAGGCGCTGGCGTATGGATTCCTTCATGATGGGGGCGCGGATTCTCCGGGATCGCCTCGGCTGGTGACAAGGCACGAAATGCGCGGATGCGGCAGGAGCCGTACCATACCTCACGTGAGCCTCAACAAAAGTACCCTTCCCGGGATCGTTCTCGGCCTGGCCGTCCTGCTGTCAGGGTGTTCCTCGACACCTGCGCCGAAGGCCGCTCCCCAGCCCCAGGCCTCGGCGGCCTCCACCGTCCTGGCCGAAATCGCCCTCAAACGAGGCGACTGCAAGGGCGCTTCGGAGAGCTACGCCAAGGCAGCCTCGGCCTCGACGGATCCGTCCCTGGCCCGGCGGGCGAGCGAGGTGTCCTTGAGCTGCGAGCATTTGCCGGCGGCCTGGCAGTCGGTCAATCGCTGGCGCAGCGTGGCTCCGGGCGATCGCGAAGCGACTGCGTTGTACGCGGCAGTGGCGCTCAAGCTCTATAAAGTGCCGGAGGCACGCGCAGCTGTAGTGGAATTCGCCCGCGAGAAGCCCACGGCCGGCAGTACGCAGGAGGCCGGATTCGCCGCCCTGGCAGCTTTGCTGCTCCAGCATGCGGACGCTTCTGCTGTGCTGGCTGCGATGAGCGCTCTGGAGTCCGAGAACCCTTCCCCCGTGACACTCGCGCTGCTGGGTGAGCTGGCGCTGGACTCGTTCGATTCGAAGCGGGCCGAGCACTTTGCTGACGAGGCGCTGCAGCAGGATGCAAAGAGCTTCGAGGCGAAGCGCGTGCTGGCTCGTGCTTACGTCCTGCGTGGCGATGCAGCCAAGGCGATTGCCACGGCACGCGAAGCGATGAGTCTCAATCCGACCGTCGGCGTGTTCGAGCTTGCCCAGATCCTGAGCGATCTGGATCGCGTGGAGGAAGCGCATCAGGAGCTCGAGAGCCTGCGCAACACGGGCGCGCCCAAGGCGGAGATCGATCGCCGTCTGGCGCTGCTGGCGTACGACTCGGGCGACTTGACGGAGGCCGAGCAACGCTTCTCGGATCTCGCCTCGGATGACGGCGAGGCAGGCGATTCATCGCTCCTCTATCTCGCCGACATCGCTGCTCGTGACGGTGAGGCCGATGTTGCGCTCGCCGGCTACCGCAAGCTGGCGGACTCTTCCGTGGCAGTGCAAGCCCGCTCGCGGGCCGCCGCGTTGCTGATGGCACGCAATGATCGCGCCGGCGCCCTGGCGATACTCGATGATTACGCAGCCGCCCATCCGGGCAGCGAGTTCGATCTGACGCTCACGAAGGCGCGCTTGCTGGCCGATCACGGCGAAGCGAACACGGGATTGAGCCTGCTCAGCGCGGCATTGGACCGCCACCCCAACCATCCCTCCATCGAATATGACAAGGCGGTGATCCTGGAGCACGCGGGCCGGGTGCACGAGTCGGTCGAGGTGCTGGAGAAGCTGTTGACCCAGCGCCCGGATGATCCGGTTCTGACCAATGCGCTCGGCTACACCCTTGCCGATCACAACCTCGAGCTGCCGCGGGCCGAGGGGCTCATCCAGCGGGCGCTGGTGGTCTCGCCGGACAGTCCGGCCATCCTGGACAGTCTCGGCTGGGTGAAATATCGCGAAGGAGATGCCAAGGACGCCGTGCCGATGCTGGCGCGGGCCTATTCGATCCAACACGACTCGGAGATCGGGGCGCACTGGGGTGAAGCGCTGTGGGTGAGCGGTCAGCACCAGGAAGCGCGCCGGATCTGGTCCGCGGCATTGGCGCGTGATCCGTCCTCGCAGCCGCTGCGAGCGACCCTGACACGCTTCATCCCCGAAACGCAGGACTCGCATTCCACACCACCTACCACCC
The DNA here is from genome assembly GCA_035552975.1 of Steroidobacteraceae bacterium. Classification (GTDB taxonomy): domain Bacteria; phylum Pseudomonadota; class Gammaproteobacteria; order Steroidobacterales; family Steroidobacteraceae; genus 13-2-20CM-66-19. The sequence continues at coordinate 1,776 of DATNEN010000269.1, read as the reverse complement.
AACACCAGCCGGGAGCGTCACAGGGCCGACGGGAGACCCGGTGAGGTGTTCCCTCCGGCTCGCAGCTCTCCTGATCTTCGGGCTGCTGAGTGCGTGCACGACGGTTCGCGCACCGCCCCCCTCGACTGGGGAGGCCTGGGATGTGCGACGGCCGCAACTTCAGGCGCGCGCGCATTTCGATCTGAAGGGCAGGGTCGCCGTCGCGGCGGGTAACGACGGGTTCAACGCGCGGCTGCTGTGGAGGCAGACCGGGACACGCTCCAACGTGGCCCTCGACAGTCCTCTGGGCGCGGGCGGGGTTCAGATCACCGCCGACGGCCCGTCACTCTCGGTCGTCACCTCCAAAGGGGAGCATCTCGACAACGAGGCTGCGCGCTCGGAGCTGGCCACACGGTTGGGATTCGATCCGCCGATCACCAGCCTGCGGTTCTGGGTCCTGGGCGTGCCGGATCCGGCGATGCCGGCGAAGGAGACGCTGGACAACCAGCAGCGGCTGGCGAGTCTGCAGCAGGATGGCTGGCAGGTGGTGTACGACGGCTATACGTCAGTTGGCGGTGAGTGGCTGCCCTCACGGGTGACGATGCAGCGCGAAGGAGTGCGTGTCCGGCTCATCGTGGATGGATGGACCTCGTGAGTGCCCCGACCGCGGCAGGCGAGACGCGCTGGCCCGCGCCCGCCAAACTCAACCTCTTTCTGCACATTGTCGGCCGCAGACCCAACGGCTATCACGAGCTGCAGACGGTCTTTCAGCTCATTGACCTGTGCGACAGCATTTCTGTCGTCGTACGGGAGGATGGCCTGATCGAGCGGCCCGTCGGACCGGCCGACGTGGCGCCCGAAGACGATCTCGTCGTTCGGGCGGCGCGCGCGCTGCAGGCGCAAACCGGAGCTCACCTGGGGGCTACGCTGCGGGTCTACAAGAGGATCCCGCAGGGCGGCGGCTTGGGTGGGGGGAGCTCCGATGCCGCGACGACGCTCCTGGCTCTCAACCGGCTGTGGGGGTGCGGACTGAACCTGGACGAGCTGGCCGGAATCGGTCTCCCGCTGGGGGCCGATGTGCCGGTTTTCGTCCGCGGATCATCAGCTTGGGCGGAGGGGGTCGGCGATCGGCTCACCCCACTGGAGTTGCCCGAGAAGTGGTACGTGGTGGTGCACCCGGGGGTCGGAGTCGCGACCCGTGACGTGTTCCAGGCCCCTGAATTGACACGAAATTCCCCCGTCATCACAATACGCGCCTTTTTTGAGTCGGGCTGGCCCGTTGCGGGCGGGCCCATCGGGGGCGGGCGAAACGACTGCGAGCCGGTGGTACGCGCACGCTACGGCGAGGTAGCGGACGCTCTCGACTGGCTGTCGCGCTTTGCCCCCGCGAGGCTCACCGGAACAGGTTCCTGCATTTTTGCGGCGTGCGCGAGCGCGATCGATGCCGAGCGCATTGCGGCGCGCGTCCCCGATCGCTGGAAGAGCTACGTTGCCCGAGGGCTCAATGTGTCGCCGGTTCACCAGCGGCTGTAAATTGGGCGGGATGACGAGCCCCGGCGCGCCGAGCGGGGATCGACCAGCCCGGGACGGGTAGCTTGGGTCCACCGAGGCGTGCAGCCGGCGCCTGGCCCGGGCACTTCGCCGGGGCGACGAGCTCGGCGCACGCGGTTTGGAGCGCTTGCACATGTTGGGGTGTCGCCAAGTGGTAAGGCAGCGGGTTTTGATCCCGCCATACGTTGGTTCGAATCCAGCCACCCCAGCCATTGAGTTTATGAGAGAGCCTCATGCCCAGCGGTG
>DATNEN010000268.1:0-9943 GCA_035552975.1 Steroidobacteraceae bacterium | reverse complement strand
CAGTCCGCATCTCGCCCTGAAACTGCAAGTACGTGACCCCCGGGAGAGTGCGGAAGAAGCTCGACAGCGTGTCGACATCCGTCTCCGTCAACTGAGAGGCCAGTGCCCGAAGGAGCGCTTGATCTGCGTCTGCAAAGGAGCGCCCCAGCTGAGGCACGTCTGCACGAATATCCGCCTGAATCATGGTGCTGAGGGGTCCCCAGCGTGGATCCTGCGGCGCATCGCGCAGACTCGAGTCGACTCGCGGCACCAGCGACCGCGCGACCTCGGAGAGGCCGGGCGAGCGCTGCGACGACAACTGGGTGAGCAGCAGGAGCTCATGGAGCTTGCGATCGATACTGCTGACAGGCGCCGTTGAGCTCGCCGGCACCACGGGCACGCGCCTTGCCGCATCCAATCCGGCAGAGGGCGCAGGAGTGGTCTGTGGCGTGGGGCGATCCGGGTTGGCGTCGCAGGGTGAGTCTGAATACGATATCGCGCCGCCCGCGCCGACACATTTGTAGACTGCGGCCAGAGCAGACTGACACTGCACGACAGAAAGCGTAATCGCCACCCACAGCAATGTGGAACGCACATCGGGGCGGCCCATGGTCCGCACGAAGCGGCGATCAGACGGGTTTCGCACGCAGGGTCCCTTGTTCGCGAACGAATGGCCTCGCATGGTACTGGGGATGCCTCTTTGTGCGGGGCAGGTCGCTCTGAAATCGTGAGTCCGTTCACGGCATTGCAGCTACGATCGGTACCTGAGTCTCAATGGCCGGCGCGCAGCCTTGGACGCGCCATAGAAAGCCCACCTCGACCTGCGCGGGTCGGGATACGATGTGCCAGTGATCCAGCACCTCCAGCACAACTGGCCCCTCGCCCTCATCGCACTCGCCCTGGCGGTGTACCTGGCGATCGTTCTGGTCGGTGGGACCTTCTTCACGAACCAGGGTCGCATTGAGCGCGCCACTGACCCGTCGCGATACTGGCGCTGGATCCGGATCTTCACCACCCTCTTTGTGCTCAGCGTAGTCGTGCTGATCGGCTCCTACGTCCTGGGGCCTTCGCATTGACTCACTCGCCATTGGTGATCAGAGCATGACTTCAAGATCGATGACCCGTCGGGACTTTACAGTGGCTGCGCTGGGAGTCGCAGCCGCGGGCTCTTGTGCCGGGCGCACGGCATCGGCGGCGGTTGGCAGGAAGCGGTCGGCGAGCGAGTTGGCGGATCTGAGCGCACGCGATGCGGCGCGGCACATTCGCGAGGGCGCCGTCACTGCCGAAAGCTACGTGACTGCGCTGCTACGGCAGTATCGTTTGCACCGAGACCTCAATGTGGCTATCTCGTTTCATGAGCCGAGTGTGCTCGAAAGCGCTCGCGCTGTGGATCGGGCGCGCGCGCGAGGAGAGGCGCTCGGTCCACTGGCGGGTGTGCCCTTCATCGTCAAGGATCAGATCGATGTAGCGGGTTACACGACCACGGCTGGGACGCCCGCGTTGCGACACTACATGCCCAGCCGCAACGCCGTCGTCGTCGACACCCTGCTGCGCAGCGGCGCCATCGTGTTCGCGAAGGCCAACATGCACGAGCTGGCGTACGGGGTGACTTCGTCCAACCCCACATTCGGTTTCGTCCGCAATCCATACGACCCTACGCGCATCCCGGGCGGGTCCAGCGGGGGAACGGCCGCGGCCCTGGCCGCGCGCATGGTCCCTCTCGGGCTGGGAGAGGACACGGGCGGCTCCGTGCGCATTCCGGCCGGCTTCTGCGGAGTCTGCGGACTGCGCCCATCGACCTGGCCGGCCAAGCGCTACTCCGACGCGGGAATCGTTCCAGGAGCGGCGCCCGATGACACCCAGACCATCGGCCCCATGGCGCGCAGCGTGTCGGATGTGGCATTGCTGGATGCGGTGGTCACCCAAACCAGCGAAGCTCAGCCGCTTGATCTGCGGGGAGTGCGCCTGGGTGTCCCCAATGAGGGTTTCTGGGCGGACAAAGATGTGGATCGCGGCGTGGCCGCAACCATGCAGGCCGCGTTGGAGGGCCTGCGTGGGGCTGGCGTAACACTCGTGCCGGTCGACTTGCAGGCCGTGCTTGCACTTGCCGCACCGTTGCCCTTCATCCCCCCGGATGAAAGAGCGCGCATCGCGATGTGGCTGAAAGAGCATGTACCGGGGGTGACGCTGCCGGATCTCATCCGACAGATCGCGAGCCGGGATGTGAAAGCGATTTTCGAAGCGCCCGAGCCACCCGCCGGCAGTGGCTCCGCCCAGGAGCGAGCGCGGCATCGATCGGTGGCCGTCGAGGCCTACCGGCGCTTCTATCGCGACGCGGGAATCGTTGCTCTGGCCTTTCCCAATCCCCTGGTACCCGCACCGCCCATTCCCGCGCAGGGGGACTCTGCCGATCCGCAGATCGAAGTGAACGGCCGCCGCGCCCGAACCATGTCGGTCGTCGGCCGCTACACGACATTTGCGCCCCGAATGGGAGCGCCGGGCCTGACACTTCCGGCGGGCCTGACCGCCGGTCTACCCGTTGGCCTGGAGCTCGAGACGCTGCCCGGGCAGGACTCGTGGCTGCTCGGTTTCGCGCTGGCGTGCGAGCAGGTCTTGAAGCCGTTGCCAGCGCCGGCCATGGTGCGCTGAGCGGAGCTGGCGGATTGTTGGCGGGGCGACCCGCAGCTTTAGTGTGTGCGTCCATGCCTGACTGTATAGTTGCCGCGTCGCGAGGTCCGAACGAGAGGGGAGGGTCTGTGGGCCGAGTCTTGCTTGCCGCCGCTCTGGCTGTGCTCGCATGTGTGCCGGCGGCTGCGCAGCCGCGGATCGATTACTCGAAGCTCGAGATCAAGACGACGGATCTCGGCCACGGGGTCTATCTCCTGGGCTGGCAGGGCGGGGATTCCCTGATCCTCGTCGGCGACGAGGGTGTCCTGCTGGTGGATACCTCCGTCGCGCAGATGGGCGAGAAGATCAAGGCGGCGATCGCCCGTGTGAGCGACAAGCCGATCAGGCTCGTCATCAACACCCACGCGCATGCCGATCACTTCGGCGCCAACGAGTTGCTGGCGAAGGGCGGTGCTCTCATCGTCGGCCACGAAAGACTGCGTGAGCGGATGGCGAAGGGCCAGTACCTCGCCGCTTTCAAACAGACGATTCCGCCCTCGCCACCGGCCGCGCTGCCCGCGATCACCTATGCCGATGCGATGACGATCCATTTCGACGGCGAGACGGTCCAGTTATTCCACGCGCCCCGGGCGCACACGGACAACGACACCCTGGTGTATTTCAAGCGCGCGAACGTCATCCATGCGAGCGGCACCTTCGGTGGCGACAAGAGCTATCCGTTCTTCGACCTGTCCTCGGGCGGCTCCCTCGCCGGGATGATCGGCGCGGAGGAGAAGATGCTCTCTCTGGCGGACGACAAGACCCGGATCATTCCCGATGAGGGCGTTCCGGGAAGTACGCAGGGCCTGAAGGCCTCGCACGACATGCTCGTTACCCTCCGGGGGCGGATAGAGAAGCTCATCGCGCAGGGCAAGAGCGAGGATCAGGTCATGGCCGACAAGCCCGCAAAGGATCTGGATACCCGCTGGGCGCAGCAGGGGAGTCCCTTGAACGGCGACTTCTTCAGTCGGCTTGCGTATCAATCGCTGCGGAACATCACGCCCCCCACGCGCCCCCCTGGCAACTGAGAACCCGGGTCTGGCGCCGCCCACCACATCGATCGTGGCGGCCGCAAGTCCCGGATAGAACCGCACCGGACCACATTGGGAGAACAGAACATGCGAGCAGCGATCACGGCAATACTGGGGCTCACGGCGGCAACGTGGCTCACATGGGGGCATGCAGACGTCGCGGTGCTGGCGGTTCGGCTTGGCGCGACGGATGTCGCCGCGCTCGCGAAGTTCTACGACACGGCTTTCGGCTTGAAAGAAATCGATCGGGTCGGGCAGCCGCCGCGGGAGATCGTCATGCGTTACGGCGCTACGGTGGCCGCGGCCAAAGCCGGCTCGTCGCCGGAGTTTCTCCTGCAGCGTCGCGAGCCCGGTGCGGCCAACGACCCGATACCGCACGCGGTGTTCCATGTTTCGGATATGAGCGCAACTCTGGCGGCTGCGAAGGCCGCAGGTGCAACGGTGAAGGGCAACGTGGCGTCGGTCTCGATCGGAACCACGGCGGTGAAGGTAACAACGTTGGTCGATCCCGACGGCAATGTGCTCGAGCTCATGGAGCTGCCCAAGGGTGTCGACCATCTCAGGCATCCCTGGAAAAAAGTCAGAAACTGATCCGAGAGGGGGAAGATCATGGGCGTAGACCGCAGAATATTCCTGAATGGTGCGGGGGCCATCGTCGGCTGCACATTGGGCCGAGTCGGCCTCGCGGAAGCGGAAGCAGCGCGCAACGGACGCACCCCGATCACCAAACAGGAGTGGGGCGAGATTATTCGTGGTGGCACTACCGGCACATTGACCTGCGTGCAGACGCCAGAGGTCGTTGAAGGCCCGTTCTACTATGAGTCCTCTCTCGAGCGACGCTCACTGGCTGAGAGCCATGCGGGTGAGCCGCTGCGCCTGGGCATCACATTGGCAGGCTTGATACCCGGCGGCAGCCGCTGCACGCCGCTGTCCGGTGCGATCATCGATGTGTGGCATACCGACGCGGCGGGACTGTATTCAAATGTGGGTAGTGACCTGCAACCGGTCGACACGGTTGGACAGACTTTCCTGCGCGGCCATCAGGTGACCGACGACCGGGGGTACGTCGAGTTCGAAACGATCGTGCCGGGCTGGGAGATCGTAGCGGCGCAGCCTCCGGTGGTTGCAGCGCGCCGCACGACGCACATTCACGTGAAGGCATTCCACGGGCGCCAGGTCCTGACCGCACAACTCTATTTCCCCGACCAACTCATCGATGATCTCTACACGAGCGTCGAGCCCTACAAGTCTCATCAGCTGCTGACGGCCCCGGGGCTCACGCGCTCGTATGAGCGCATACACAACGCAGAGGACTTGTTCTATACCAGCAGCAAGTCGCAGCCAATGACGGTGACGCGAGAGAAGGGAGTGCTGGTGGCGAAGGCGACGCTGGGCGTCGCGAGCCAGGGCAATCGCGGATTCAAGAACTACTTCCGCTAGTTGAGCCGGCCTGCCCCCACGTTGATCTTCCGGGCCCCATTATGACACCGCTTTACGGGGCTGTGTACGCGTCGCGCCCCGTTCCCCGGGCGTTCCCGTAAGGTTGATGTAAGTCGCGACCCTGCGCTCCACGGCGCCTCGATCGAAGGCGCCGCGCGCCATCCGCAGTGGCGACGGCCTCCATGTTGCACTGCACAACACGAGCCGGACAGTTGGTTGTCAGGTGTTGGGAACACCCGTAGCGCGTCGTTGTAGGGAACGGGTCGGGCGGCCCGGGACAGTCGCGGGCTGGAAACATTGACCCTGCAGACCAACAGGTGTGAGTATTGGTCGCAAGGGACGCTCGCGAAAAACATTTCGACTTACCGAACAACTCTGCTCTGCCAGGAGCATCGCGTCTAGGGGGAAACATGAAGATCAGAGCTTCTGCGGCCGAGCAGTCGGCTGCTCCGTCGCTGCGAATGTGCAAAAGCGCCATTGCGATCGCCGTAGCGGCCGCCTGTGGTACCTCGGCAATGGCGGCAGAGGCGCCGTCGGGGCCGGCGACGCCGGCGGCAGCCGCCAGCGACCAAGGGCTGAGTGAAGTGGTGGTGACCGGAAGCCGCATTCAGCGGCGCGACTACGAGTCGCCATCACCGATTGTGACTCTCAACACCGACGACCTGAAGAACTCCACCGCCGAGGTCAGTATCGAGCAGGCGCTGAGCAAGCTCCCGCAGTTCACGCCGGGATCCAACCAGTTCAATCAGGCCGCCAACGTTCAGGCAACGGCGGCGAGCGCACCGGGCATTGCGACGGTGAATCTGCGCGGCCTGGGCAGCAACCGGACCCTGGTGCTGCTGGATGGCCGCCGGGCGCAGCCGGCGGACGCGAGCCTCGAGATCGACCTGAATACACTGCCGGTTGCGGCACTCGACAGCGTGGAGGTGGTGACCGGCGGCGCTGCATCGACCTACGGCGCAGACGCGATGGCCGGCGTCATCAACTTCAAGCTCAAGCATCGTTTCGAGGGCGTCGTGATCGATGCCCAGTATGGCCAGAGCTTCCATAACGACGACAAGAACGTTCAGGGAAGCGTGCTGCTCGGGGCGAACGTCGCCGACAACCACGGCAATGTCATGTTCGGGGCGACGTACTCGGACCGCACGCCGGTCTACGTCCAGGATCGCAAGTGGGCGAACGCCGCCAATACGGATCCCAATTCCCCCGGCGGCGCGTTTCCGGGTTTCCCGGGGTTCAACCTGATCCCCTACGTGCCGGGGTCCTTCACGCCGGCGAGTGGCTTCGGGTTCAACATACCTTCGCAGGCGGCCGTCAATTCGGTCTTCAGCGGCTATCCGGCCGGGACGGTGCCCAATACCACGGCCCTGTATTTCAATACCGCGGCCACAACCGCCGGGGCGACGATATTCGACGTCAGCCCCGGAACCGGAGGGCAAAAGGCGCCGGGATACACCGGCGGGACGTACCCGCTCTACAAGTATCTGTCGGACGGTTCGCTCGCCACCAACAATAATCCCAGCGGTCCGATCTCGGCGGGGTTGAAGCAGTACTCGTTCTTCGGCAGCGGCAACTACGAGATCAACGAGTACGTCAACGCGCAGGCGCAGGGCTACTTTACGCGCACGACGACCGACACGGCATTCGGAACGGCGGTACCGGCGGTCAATCAGTGGGGCGTCACCATCCCCGACGACCCAGCGCATCCTGTGCCAGCGCAGCTGGCGACACTGTTGAATTCGCGGCCCGATCCGACCCAACCCTGGCAGCTCAACACGTTCCCGAACTACATCGGCCCGCGCGCGAATTCCTACTACACGGATACCTATCAGGCATCGATGAGCCTGAACGGCAAGCTGGGGCTCGGGGACTGGACGTGGGACACCTACGGGTCGATCGGACAGACGGACATCGTGGCTGACTACTTCGGCTACATCGACCTGAACTCCTACCAGACCCTGATCAGTGCGCCGAACTATGGTGCCGGCTACACCGCCAACTTCGGTCTCATCGGACGCCTCGCGAGCTGTACGAGCGGCATCAACCCGTTCGTGAATACGCCCGTCACTCAGGATTGCATCAATATCCTCGATGCGCAGCTGAAGACCACGACGCAGGTTTCGCAGCGCGTCGTCGAGTTGAACTTCCAGGGGGGCGGCTTCGACCTGCCGGGCGGCCAAAGCCGCTTTGCGGTGGGAGCGGATTATCGCTACGACGGCATCAACTACAGGCCTGACAAGGGGATGCAGGCCGCCAACATCGTCTCCAATGCGATCGGAATATTCGGTGCACAGCCCGTGAACGGCTCGGAGGACGTCAAGGAGGCGTATGCCGAGGCCGACCTGCCAATCCTCGGCAATCTCCCTGCAGTCAAGAAGCTCGTGGCGAACCTCGGCTACCGCTACTCCGACTACAACTCGGATGCCGGTAAGGTCAATACCTGGAAAGGACTGATCAACTGGGAGGTCAACAATTACGTGACCTTCCGCGGTGGTCCGCAGCGCGCTAACCGCGCGCCGAACGTTGCCGAGCTGTTCACGCCGTCTACGGTGCTGGTGACCCTGTGGCCTTCGGGCGATCCCTGCTCGATCAACAACGTCGTGCCTTGGGGCAATACGCCGGGCAACCCGAATCGGAACAAGGTCATCTCCCTGTGTAACCAGATCTCGGGTGCAGCACCGAACCTGACCGCGCCGATCAGCTCCACCTACGGCGGGCTCGGATTCTACTTCCCGCTGGCCCTCGACCAGCAGATAGGCAATCCGCACCTGAAATCCGAGAGCGGCACGACCTGGACGGTCGGCGCGGTGCTGAAGGCGCCGTTCGACTCTCCGGCCCTGAGTGCGCTGACCGCTACGATCGATTACTACCATATCAAGATCGACGGTGCGATCACGCCGCTCACCAGCCAGATCGTCTACAGCCAGTGCCTCAACAGCAATGGGATCTCGAACCCCAACTACGACTTCAACAATGCCTATTGCCAGTTGATCCGGCGGGCTGCGACGGGCGCCACCGACACGGTCCTCGGCGAGTTCACCAATATCGGCTTCGAGCAGACCTCCGGAATCGATTTCACCCTGGACTGGCATTCGATGCTGGCGGATATGGGCATGTCGAGCGCCCCGGGCTCGCTGTCGGCCACGCTGGCCATGAGCTACCTGCGGGAGTTCATCGTCCAGGTGGCTCCGGGGGACACGCCGGTGGACTACAAGGGCTCGACGGGGTTCGACATCAATACGGGGGTGCAATTCACCTGGAAATCCGTACTGACCGTGGGGTATGCGGTAGGTCCGGCCAGCTTCAACGTGCGCTGGAGACATCTGCCGAGCGTTGAGAATGCGGCAAGGGTGCTCAGCCCCACCGCTGTGGTGGCAGATACGCCGGCGTACGACGAGATCGATCTGTTCGCCAACTATCGCATCAATGATACGGTCACCTTGCGCGGCGGCATCGAGAACGTGGCGGACAAGGACCCGCCGCTGGTGGGTGTCACGCCGAGCAATACCCAGGCAGGTACGACCGACCCCAGCGGCGTCTATGACATCATTGGACGGACATTCTTCGTCGGCGTACAGGCGAAGTTCTGAAGTCCGGCTCGCAAGCCGACGACGGCGCTGAAGGGATGCCCGGGAGCGCAAGCTCCCGGGCGACCCCTCACTTCAAGCGATGCACGCGCACGACCAACGTGCCGTCGGCGGTCTTGAGGAAGAATGCACCTAACACGCCGTGGCTTATCGTGACCTTCTGGTTGGATGCCGCGGTGATCCTCTTGGCTTCCGACTGTTCCCAGATTTGTCCGTTGTCGAGCTCGAAGGCGCTGATCAACGGTTGACGCGGGATCACCTTGACGAGCATGGCTTCGATAGGAGCCGGAGCCGTGGGTGGTGGCTCGCCGCGTTCCGCCCGCTGGCGCCGCAGCTCGCTGGCATCCAGTCCGATATCCCTGTCCGACGAGCTGGCAGCGCTCACCACAGCGGGAGCGGGCGCCGGCCGGGCAGCGGTGGTTGAGGATGGCATCTGGGCGGCGCCGGGTGCAGGTGCCGGCCGAGCAGCGGTGGGTGCGGGCGCCGATCGGGCGGTGGGCGCGGATGCCGGATCGGCGGCGTTGCGGGCAGCCTGTTCACGGTCGAAGCAAGCGAGGCGCGCGGTGGGATCATCGTTCTGTGCGCAGATGTCGAACGCGTCGGGTGGCCGCGCCAACGCGGGAGCCGAGAGGCACAGGATCACCACAGCGGTGCACACGGTTCGCAGGGACACGGCGACTTCCCCTATCGGCTCTTGAGGGCCGATGTTGACATCTGAGCCTACTATACGGGCAGTGCGCCAAGGCGGCTAGAACGAACGGCGGGTCGCCCACGCCTCGAGAGCTTCATCGACCAGCCTCCCAGCTATGTGGGCCGCAGCGCGACCGCTATCGGCAGCCGCGCCGCGCGAATCGCCGGAAACAGCCCGCCGAGGAGCCCGATCGCACAGGCCCAAGCGATACCCACGACCAAGAGACTCGGCCCGACGCGAAGGCGAAAGGATACGTCGCTGCCGAACTGTCCGCCGTTGGTGCTCAAAGCGTTGCCGTTGAAGAGCAGCCATGCGACGGCGGCGCCGAGCAGCGCACCCAGAAGCGACAGCAGCAGCGCCTCCGCGAGCACCGACACCACGACTCCCGAGGGGCCGAAACCTATTGCTCGCAGGGTAGCGATCTCGGCCGTGCGCGCGGCGACCGCGGCGTACAGAGTATTGAGAGCGGTGAATATGGCTCCGATCGCCATGATCGCACCGACGACCCTGCTTACCAGGTACAACAGGCTCGTGACTTGCTTGGCCTG
>DATNEN010000267.1:0-8336 GCA_035552975.1 Steroidobacteraceae bacterium | reverse complement strand
CGCTTTGCCTTCTTTCTGCAGCGACTGGTGCACGTGCATGCCGCTGCCGTTGTCGCCGACGAGCGGCTTCGGCATGAAGGTCGCGGTCTTGCCGAAGCTGTGCGCGACGTTCAGCACGACGTACTTCAGGATCTGCACCTGATCGGCTTTCAGGGTCAGCGTGCCGGCGCCAACGCCGATCTCGCCCTGACCGGCCGTGGCGACCTCGTGGTGATGCACCTCGACTTTGAGGCCCATCTCCTCGAGCGCCAGACACATCGCCGAGCGGATGTCCTGGAACGCATCGACCGGAGGCACCGGGAAGTAGCCGCCCTTGACGCCGGGGCGATGGCCGCGGTTGCCGTCCTGCAGCTCGGTGCCGGAATTCCACGCGCCCTGCACGGAGTCGATCGAGTAGAAACATCCGTTCATGTCGTTGCTGAAACGGACGTTGTCGAAAATGAAGAACTCGTTCTCGGGGCCGAACAGTGCGCTGTCGGCGATGCCCGTGGAACGCAGATAGGCTTCCGCCCGTTTGGCGAGCGAGCGCGGATCGCGCTCATAGCCCTGCATGGTCGCAGGCTCGATCACGTCGCAGCGGATGTTGACGGTCGTCTCTTCGAAGAACGGGTCCAGAACCGCGGTCTGCGCCTCGGGCATGAGGATCATGTCGGACTCGTTGATGCCCTTCCATCCGGCGATGGATGAGCCGTCGAACATCTTGCCGTCGCGGAACAGCTCCTCGTCCACGAGCTTCGCGGGGATGGTGACGTGTTGTTCCTTGCCGCGAGTGTCCGTGAATCGGAGGTCTGCAAACTTGACCTCTTTTTCTTTTATCAACTTGATCACTTCAGTGGGTGTCATATCGCCTCCGGGAAAGGTAGTGCTCGCTCACGTCTCAAGGCCTCGAAGCCATCCGCATGGAAAGGGACCACCCGTGCGCGGCCTTCAGCGTGGTAGAGCGGCCAGACAGTGCAGGCCGTATGCCAGCCGGACAGCATCGAGAAATCAAAAGGTTAGCGGAATTGCGACGCGCCGCTGCACCATGAGCGTGCGCAGCGGGGGCGTCATTGCACCACAAAGCAGCGTCAGACGGAACGGAAAGTGGGGCGTGCGGCCCCGCGCCAGAGCACCTGCCAGACGTTGGTGCAGCCGGTATCTATATGTGTACTGTATGTAATAATCAGTCCATATATGAACTACCAGAAGCCTACCCCCAGTGGGCTGCCCCTGCGCGATAGCGAAGCGTTGCCCCCGGCCACCTTCGCGACCGGGGCGGGGCTGCGGGCTTTCGCGCGCATCGCGGAGCTCTGGGACCTGTCGATCGCGGAGCAGCTGACGTTATTGGGCATCCAGTCGCGCTCGACGTACTTCAAGTGGCGCAAGGAGGCGCATGCGCGTTTGCCGCGCGACACGCTCGAGCGGCTCTCCTATCTCCTGGGGATCTACAAGGCGCTGCAACTGCTCCTGCCGGCGACCGAGGCGGCGGACGAGTGGATCCGCCGCCCCAATGCAGAGCCTCTGTTCGGGGGGCGCTCGGCGCTCGAGCGAATGCTCTCGGGGAACGTCGCCGACCTGTATCTGGTACGGCAGTATCTGGACGCGCAGCGCGGCTGAGCGCGAGCTCGACAGACGCTCACTCGCATGTCCGCACGTGTGGAGGATCCACCGCTCACCGAGGTGACCTGGCAGCCCTGCTACCGCGTCATCCCGAGCCGCTTCCCGACCATCCACCTGTTCGAACGGATCGCGGACCCGGCCGACTGGGACGCTCTGTACTGGCTGGAGAGCCTCACCAATCCGCGGCTGCGCCAGGAAGTGGGCGCAATCGATCTGGTGGCACCCGAGGATCGCGTGTTCGGCCCGGGCGCGACCGTGCTCATGGCGCCCTTCACGCACCTGAATCCCGGCGGCAGCCGCTTCGCCGACAGCACTTACGGCGTCTTCCATGCCTCGGCCAGTCTGGCCACATCGATCGCCGAGACGCGTTTTCATTGCGAGAATTTTCTGCGGGCCACACGGCAGGCCCCGATCGAGCTGGACATGCGCAGCTACCTCGCCGACGTCGCCGACAGGTTTCATGACATCCGCGGCAAGCGCCCGGTGCTGCCGGCGATCTATGACCCCGATAGCTACATCTCCTCGCAGGAGCTCGGACGTGGGCTGCGGCGCGGCGGGTCCAACGGCATCGCGTACGACAGCGTGCGACACCTCGGCGGCGAGTGCCTCGCGATCTTCCGCCCGCGGCTGATCCAGAGCCTGCGCCAGGGCATGCACCTGCGCTATGTGTGGGACGGCGCTCGCATCAGCCGCGTCTACGAGCTGCGGCTCATCGATCCGGCTGCCTAGCCCGAACGGTGGCCGATACCGCGAAAGCGGCGGCCTGCGGATGCAGCGGCCAAACCACCGCGCTGGTGCGTCAATGCGCCCCCGCTATACTGCGCTGCTTTCTCCCCGGCCAAAGAAACCCGCATGAAGATCGGCACCGCGCCGCGCACCTTCCAAGAGCTGATTTTTGCCTTGCAACGCTACTGGTCCGGGCAGGGCTGCGCGGTCCTGCAGCCGTATGACATGGAGATGGGCGCCGGGACGTTCCACACGGCCACCTTCCTGCGAGCCATCGGTCCAGAATCATGGAGAGCGGCGTACGTACAGCCCTCGCGACGCCCGACCGATGGCCGCTACGGCGAGAACCCGTTCCGGGCACAGCACTACTACCAGTACCAGGTCGTCATCAAGCCCTCACCGCTGGACATCCTGGATCTGTACCTGGGGAGCCTGCGGGCACTGGGGTTCGACCCTATGGTGCACGACATCCGCTTCGTGGAGGACAACTGGGAGTCTCCCACGCTCGGTGCCTGGGGGCTGGGGTGGGAGGTGTGGCTGAACGGCATGGAGATCACCCAGTTCACCTACTTCCAGCAGGTCGGCGGGCTGGATTGCCGGCCGGTCACGGGCGAGATCACCTATGGACTGGAGCGGCTGGCCATGTATCTGCAGGGAGTGCAGAGCATGTACGACATCCTGTGGACCGACGGCCCCGGCGGCAGAGTGACCTACCGCGATGTGTTCCATCAGAACGAGGTCGAGCAGTCCGCGTACGATTTCGAGTATGCGGACGTCGCCATGCTGTTGCGCCATTTCGACGATCACGAGCGGGAATGCAAGCAGCTGCTCGCCGCGAAGCTGGCTCTGCCTGCGTACGAGCAGGTGCTGAAGGCCTCGCATACATTCAACCTGCTCGATGCACGGCGCGCGATTTCCGTGACCGAGCGGCAGCGTTACATCCTGCGTGTCAGAGCATTGGCGAGCGCCGTGGCGCAAGCGTATTTCGCCAGCCGCGAAGCGCTCGGCTTCCCGATGTTGGCGGCGGCTGGATCCGCAGCTGCGGGCGCGAATGGCACCCAGACCGGCAGCGGCAAGCCAACCGCCGGGGCGCCGGCATGAAGCCCACCGAGAGACACGACTTCCTCGTGGAAGTGGGCACCGAGGAGCTGCCGCCCAAGTCCCTGCGCACCCTGGAGCTGGCGTTTGCCGCAGGCCTGCGCAGCGCATTGGAAAGCGCAGGACTCAAACCCGGCGAGCTCGTCTCCTTTGCAACCCCGCGGCGCCTCACGGTGCTGGTGAAAAAACTCCTGGCCAGACAGCCCGACCAGGACATCAAACGCCGCGGACCGCCCCTGACCGCCGCGTTCGACGCCGCCGGTCAGCCCACCAAGGCCGCGCTCGCCTTCGCGCAGAGCTGCGGGGCAGCGCTGGAGACATTGCAGCGCCTCGATGAGGGCAAGGGCACCTTCCTGTTCTTTATCGGCACCAAGGCGGGCGCGCGCGTCCAGGAGCTCCTGCCGGCGATCGTTCAGGGCGCGCTCGATGCTCTGCCGATCGCGCGCCGGATGCACTGGGGATCCGGCACTGCCGAGTTCGTTCGACCCGTGCACTGGCTGCTGATGCTCTACGGCAAGGAAGTCGTCCCCGCGAGGGTGTTGGATACGGCCGCCGGCGATGTCACACGCGGTCACCGATTCCATGCGCCCCGACCGCTGCGAGTGACGACTCCGGGGGCCTACGAGCGCACCTTGCGCGATCGCGGCTTTGTTCTGGCCAGCTTCGAGAAACGCCGCGAAACCATCCGCGAGCGAGTGACGAAGGCAGCCGTCGAGCTCGGCGGCCGCGCCTTGATTGGCGCGGAGCTGCTGGATGAAGTGACCTCCCTGGTCGAGTGGCCGGTGCCGGTGACCGGGCGCTTCGACCAGCGCTTCCTGAGCTTGCCGCGTGAGGTGCTCATTTCCACTCTGCAGGATCACCAGCGCTACTTTGCGGTGGAGGATTCGCAGGGCCATCTGTTGCCGAATTTCATCACTGTCAGCAACATCGAGAGCCGCGACCCGGCGAAGGTGGTGGAAGGCAACGAGCGCGTCGTGCGCCCGCGCCTGGCCGATGCGGCTTTTTTCTGGGATCAGGACCGCAAGCAGCCGCTCGCCGCGCGGCGCGAACGTCTCGATGCGGTCACTTTCCAGGGGAAGCTCGGCTCCCTCGGAGACAAGACACGGCGCGTGCGCCTCCTCGCAGGACAGATTGCTGCCGCGATGGGCAAGCCTCGTGGCGAGAGCGAACGGGCGGCGGAGCTCTGCAAGTGCGACCTGCTCACCGCGATGGTCGGTGAATTCCCCGAGCTGCAGGGCATCATGGGCGCTTACTACGCGCTGGCGGACGGCGAAGCCCCCGAGGTTGCCGTGGCCATACGCGAGCACTATATGCCCCGTGCGGCAGGCGATGAGCTCCCGGCGACCCACGCGGGAATCGCCGTGGCGGTCGCCGACAAGCTCGACACACTGGCCGGCATTTTCGCGATCCGCGAGAAGCCCACCGGCACGCGGGACCCGTTCGGTTTGCGGCGCGCCGCGCTGGGCGTGCTGCGCATCCTGATCGAGGAAGGACTCGACCTGGATCTGCGGCGCTTCATCGACCTCGCGCTCGAGAGCGTGCTCAGCGACATCGAGCGGATCGGTAAAGGGACGCCGCCGAAACCGGGCGCGCCGGCGCCGACACCCGCGGCGACCGTTGCCGCGGAGGTCTACGACTTCATCATGGAGCGGCTGCGCGCGTATTACCTCGAGAGCGCCACTGCAACCTCCACCACTGGCAGCGCACAGATCACGACCGAGATGTTCGACGCGGCACTGGCGACCAGACCTTCCTCGCCGTTGGATTTTGACGCGCGGCTCAAGGCGCTCAGCGCTTTCCTGGAGCTGGAGGAATCAGCGAGTCTGACGGCGGCGAACAAACGCATCGCCAACATTCTGCGCAAAGCCCCTGAGAGGCCCGACGGCGAGGTCGAGGTCGAGAGCCTGCGGGAATCTGCCGAAGTACGCCTGTTCGATGCGATGCGCTCACTGCGCGACGCCGTCTCGACCGCGACGCAGCAGCGTGAGTACGCCAACGCGCTCGGCAGGCTGGCTCAGCTGCGCCCGGCCATCGACGCGTTCTTCGATGAGGTCATGGTGATGGACGAGAACCCGAAGCTGCGTGCCAATCGCCTCGCGCTGCTCGCACAGCTGCATGGGTTGTTCTATGGGATTGCGGACCTCTCGAGGCTTCCGGGCTGATGCGGTGGCTGCAGTTCATCGGGTCGCTCGTCTTCACGGCGTTCCTGTTTCTGTGGACGTTCTTCTACGCGATCTTCTTCACCATCGCCTGTTCGTTCCTGCCCTTCAGAAAGCGCTTCGTGCTCGCCCGTGTCTGGGCGATCGTGCTGCTGCGAATGCTGAAGTGGACCTGCCGCCTGGACTATCGCATCGAGGGCGCCGAGAACGTGCCGAGCGGCAATCACATCGCGCTCTGGAAGCATTCCTCCTCCTGGGAAACCATCGCGATGGCAATGGTGTTTCCACGCCAGGTCTGGGTGCTCAAGCGCGAGCTGCTGTGGATTCCGGCCGTCGGCTGGGGCATTCGCCAGCTGCATGCCATTGCCATCGACCGCAAGTCAGGCCATTCGGCGGTGCGCCAGGTCGTGGATCAGGGCAAGCAGCGCCTGCAGGAGGGAGACTGGATCATCATCTTCCCCGAGGGCACGCGCACGCCGGCGGGGCAGACCCGCAAGTACGGCGTCAGCGGCGCGCTGCTGGCCTCGGAGACAGGGTGTCTGATCGTGCCGGTCGCCCATGACGCGGGGTCGTACTGGCCGCGTCGGGGTCTGCTGAAGCAGCCCGGCGTCATCCGGGTCGTCATCGGGCCACCGATTCCCGCCCGCGATCGTAATCCTCGGGAGATCAATCGCGACGCACAGGCCTGGATTGAATCGACAGTGAATCAGTTGACCGCACGGCCGTCCTCCCGAAGCGCGACTCCGCACGACGCGGTCGATCAATTAGACCACTAATGAGACAATAGATCGGCTATACGTCCAGATTGGTCACCGAAAGCGCGTTCTTCTCGATGAACTCGCGCCGCGGCTCGACCTGATCGCCCATCAGGGTGGTGAAGATGTCGTCCGCCGCCACGGCGTCCTCGATCTTCACCTGCATCAGTCGCCGCTGCTCCGGATTGATGGTGGTCTCCCACAGCTGCTCCGGATTCATCTCGCCCAGGCCTTTGTAGCGCTGAATCGTTTGCCCCTTGCGCGCCTGATCGAACAGCCAGCGCATCGCTTCCTTGAACGAGCCCACTTCGTGGCGCTCGCTTCCACGGATGACGTGAGCACCTTCGCCCATGAGACCGGAGAGCGTGTGCGCGAGATCGGCAATGCGCTGGTACTCGGCGGACTCAAAAAACTCCCGAGGCAGATACTTGTTGCTGGGCGTGCCGTGCTCCGTCTTGTGGATGACGACGCGAGCGGCGTGCGCATCGCTCGCGTCTCCCACTTCGACGCTGAAGGTGCGCGTCCCATCATCGAGAGCGTTCAGGCGTCGATGCAGATCTTCTGCCCACGCGCGCAGCACTTCTGGCCGGTCGAAGCTGGCGGGAGTCATCTCGGGCATGTAGATCAGCTGGTCCAGGAGTCGATCGTCGTAGCGGCGGGACCAACGCTTGATGATCGCCTGCACCTCCGTGTACTTGCGCGCCAGCGCCTCCAAGCCCGAGCCCTGCAGCGGCGGCGCCTCGGCGTTCACGTGTACCGCAGCTCCCTCGAGGGCCGTGTTGAGCAGCACAGCGTTCAGCTCGTTGTCGTCCTTGACGTACTGCTCCTGCTTGCCGCGCTTGACCTTGTAGAGGGGCGGCTGAGCGATGTAGATGTGCCCGCGCTCGATGAGCATGGGAATCTGCCGATAGAAAAACGTCAGCAGCAGGGTTCGGATGTGCGACCCGTCGACATCCGCGTCCGTCATGATGATGATGCGGTGATAGCGCAGCTTGTCGATGTCGAAGTCGTCGCGGCCGATGCCGGTGCCGAGCGCCGTGATGAGCGTGCCCACCTCGACGGAGGACAGCATCTTGTCGAAGCGAGCCTTCTCGACGTTGAGGATCTTGCCCTTCAGCGGCAGGATCGCCTGGGTGCGCCGATCGCGCCCCTGCTTGGCGGAGCCGCCGGCCGAGTCGCCCTCGACGATGAAAATTTCCGACAGAGCGGGGTCCTTCTCCTGGCAATCCGCCAGCTTTCCGGGCAGCCCTGCGACATCCAGGGCCCCCTTGCGCCGGGTCATCTCGCGGGCCTTGCGGGCCGCTTCGCGAGCGCGTGCCGCATCGACGATCTTCGCAACGATCGACCGTGCTTCCTGCGGATGCTCCAGCAGGAACTCGCTCAGCTTCGTACCCACGGCGGTCTCGACGACGCCTTTGACCTCGGAGGAGACGAGCTTGTCCTTGGTCTGGGAAGAGAACTTGGGATCCGGGAGCTTCACCGAGAGAATGGCGGTCAGCCCCTCGCGCGCGTCGTCGCCGGTGGTCGCGACCTTTTCCTTCTTGGCTGAGGCTTCCCTCTCGATGTAATCGTTCAGGGTGCGCGTCAGGGCGCTGCGGAACCCCGCCAGGTGCGTACCGCCATCCTTCTGCGGGATGTTGTTGGTGTAGCAGTACATGCTCTCCTGATAGGAGTCGTTCCATTGCATGGCGACTTCCACCGAGACCGGCCCGTCCTGGGTGCGGAACCAGAAGGCCGACTCGTGGATCGGCACTCGCGTGCGGTTCAGGTATTTGACGAAGGCCTGCAGTCCGCCAGCATGCTCGAAGACGTCCGACTTGTTCTCGCGCTCATCGATGAGCTCGATGCGGACGCCCGAGTTGAGGAACGACAGCTCCCGCAAGCGCTTCGCCAGCACCTCGTAGTCGAATTGGATGTTCGTGAAGATCTGGGCACTGGGGCGAAAGCGCAGCGTCGTCCCGCGCTCCTCGGACTCGCCCACCGCCGCCAGCGGAGCCTG
>DATNEN010000266.1:0-8414 GCA_035552975.1 Steroidobacteraceae bacterium | reverse complement strand
ATGCGCACATCGCCTTCTCGTTCAGCTGCAACAAGATGCACTCGGTGGGGACTAATGGGCCGCGTGCTGCCCGGCTGATTCAGGCGTTGTACGGCGCGCTGTAGGACTCGGGCGGTCGACCGCGTGTGAAGGAGTGGTTCGACCCTTGCCTTCGATTGCGGACACAACGTCGCGCGGCGCGCCCTCAGCGCTGTTGAGGCGGCGCCGGTGCCGGAGTCCCCGCCGGCGCGCCGGCCGGCCGCCGCGGGTGCATGAAGTCAGGCTGATAGTCCTCCTGACCGCGGAAGATCACATAGGAATGGATGTCATCCACCTGCGTTTGTGACAGCCGGTCCTTGAAGCTCTCCATTCCCTTCGTTTTGAGGATGCCGCCCAGCACAATGTCGTTGAACTGAGCGTGCTTCTCGGGAGACAGGAACCGCAGGTCTTTCACGCCGCCATTGGCATTCTGGCCGTGACACACCGCGCATTGCTGTGCGTACAGCACTGCGCCGGCTTCGACCCTGTCCGGCGCCTGCGCCTCCGTCGGCGGCGGTGAGAGCGAGTCCGGCGGCGGGGCGGGAGGCACGCTCAGGCCGCCCTTGGCATCGAGCTTGAACGCGATGAGATACGCCGGGCCGACGAAGAACCGGGTCGGTTTGTCGAGCTCGTGCACGATGGCGCTGTTCCAGCCGGCATTCACGGCGATGTACTGCGTGCCCTTGACCTCATAGGTGTTCGGGCCTGCGACGGGCACGCTCTGGACGGGCATTTCCCAGAGCTTCTTGCCGTTGTCGGCACGATAGATCGCGAGTGTCTTGTTGATGGTGCCTTCGATGAGCAGGTTGCCGGCGGTCACCAGCGTGCCGCCGTTGCCCGGATGGGGGTAGGGGATGCGGAAGGCTTCCTTCTGCTTCACCGGATCCCAGGCCAGCATGTAGCCCTTGTCGCGCGACTCCGCTTCGGCGTTGAGCTTCTTGCGCAGCTCCGGGTCATTGGTCACGCCGGCCCCGAGCGTGGATTGTCCGGCGACGAACTTGAATTTCCCATCCGGCAGGCGCGAGGCCACCATCCACTGTTCCATGTTCGGGATGTAGACCAGTCCGGTGAGGGGGCTGTAGGAAATCGGATTCCAGTTGTGTCCGCCGCCCGGGCCGGGCGTCATCAGGTGAGGGGTCTCGGTGAGATAAGACTCAGGGTTCACCACCGGCCTTCCGGTATGCAGATCGATACGCGACGCCCAGGTGTTGGGAATGTAGTTGTTCGCGGAAATGAGCTCACCGGTAGCGCGATCGACCACGTAGAAGAAGCCGTCCTTCGGTGCGTGCATGATGACGTGGCGCAGCCGGCCATCGATCTTCAGGTCCGCGAGGATCATCGGGGAGGTGCAGTCGTAGTCCCACTGCTCGGCCGGAACCTCCTGGTAGTGCCAGGCGTAGGTGCCGTTGCTCGCGTGCAGCGCGACGATCGAGCACAAAAAAAGGTTGTCACCACCCTGAGGGCTGCGAAACGCCTGCGGGTGAGGCGACCCGTTGCCGGTGCCGACGTACACCAGGTCGAGCTTGGGGTCGTAGACGATGGCGTCCCAGTCATTGCCGCCGCCGCCGACCTTCCACCACTGTCCCGTCCAGGTCTTGGCGGCCATCGGCATGATGGAGTCGGAGGCGGCGCCCTCGGGCATCTTCGCCGGGTCACCCGGGACCAGGTAGAACTTCCAGGTCCGCTTGCCGGTCCGCGCGTCATAGGCACTGATGTAACCGCGGGCCCCGAAGTCGCCTCCGGCGTTGCCGATGACCACCTGTCCATGAGCGATGCGGGGTGCCCCCGTCAGGGAAAGCGGCTGGCCCGGGTCGAGCGTCTGCGTGGTCCACACCGGCTTGCCCGTCCTGGCGTCGAGCGCGATCAGGCGGCCGTCGAGCGCGGCGATGTAGATCTTGCCTTCCCATGCGGCCAGGCCGCGGCTGACGGGTCCACAACAGGCTTTGCGCGCCCACTCGGGAGAGATCTTCGGATCGTAGGTCCACAGGACCTTGCCGGTCGCGGCGTCGTACGCGGTCGTGATGTCCCACGCGGAGATGTTGTAGAGCACGCCGTCGATGACCAACGGAGTGGACTCGACGCCGCGGAAGGTGTTGAGCGGAGCGAGCCAGGCGATGCCCAAGCGCTGCGCGTTGGTATCGTTGATGAGCTTCAGAGGACTGAAGCGCTGCTCGCTCCAGGTGCGGCCCGAGGACATCCACTGCCCGGGGTCCTTGTCGGCGTTCTCCAGGCGTTGCCGGGTGACGTGGGCGGCGCTGGTGGCCGTTGTGGTGGTGCTCGCTGTACCCGCGATCAGCGGGTCAGTGGCACCGAGCGCAATACAACCCGCCAGCAACACTCTGTGCAGCACACCGACCCCCGCGAAATTTCCAGCCGATCAAACGATCGCGACCCCCAGCTCGCGCGCCCGCTGCACGAGTCCCGGCCAGACGTTGCGCACGAACAGCTTCGGGTCGCCCCACGCAGCGTCGAATTCCTGCGTGGCACCGGCGTCAATCATATCCTGTGCGCTCATGCCTTGCGCCAGAAGGTGGGAGAGCTTTTGTTTGGTGGTCGCGAGCATGGCATGCTCGACCTCGATGTCCGAGCGGGCCCGCACCGCGCCCGAGCCGGCAACGACCCGGGTCTGCTCGTTGCACAGGCCGATCAGTGTCTGCGTGGCGTTGACCATCCCCCCGATCCAGCCGTTGGTGCAGTAGTCGATGATCGGGTAGCTGCCGACCGACACGACATCGCTCGCCACGAGCACGTTCGCATTGCGGAAGAACACGTAGATGTCGCCGTCGGTATGGGCCTGCGGCAGGTAGCCGTAGTCGATCTTCTCGCCACCGAAGGAGAGCGACCCGGTCGTGTAGAAGGTCTGGTTGGGCCGCGCCTTCTGCGGTAGCCGCTTGAACAGTTTGTCGTTCTGCCACTTGGACACGACATCCGTGCTCAGCCACAGACGCGTGTTCTCGTGGGCGATGATTTTCGTCCCGGCCGGGCCGAGGGTGAGGTTGGAGCCGGTCTGCTCCCAGTGCCAGTGCGTATTGAAGAGTGTGTGGACGCGCTTGCTTCCGGTCTTCTTCTGCACCAGATCCAGGATCCGTTTCGACTGCTGCGGTGAGCCGCCGTCGACCAGCAGCACCCCTTGCGGAGAGTTGAACACGGTGACGTTGCCACCCCCGCCGGAGATGACGAACAGGCTCTCGGTCAGCGGTGTGACCGTGAGGTCCGCCGGCTCACTCGAGCGGGCAAGTGAGGATCGAGGTAGCGCTGCGACGGCGAGGACGGGTGCGAGCCCCTGGAGGAAAGAACGCCTTCTCATTCGTTGCTGGCCACCGGAGTGTTGGCCTCCATGAGCTTGCGCAGCAGAGCCGCGGTCTCCGGATGAGCCTGGGAAGTCGCCCGGCCGGAGGAGCCGGCAACACCCATGGCGATATCAGCGGCCGTCCGGCCGCGGGAGTCTTTGACCATGAGATCCGCTTTCTGCGCCGCAAGCGCTTTCACGAGGTCGTTCCAGCCCCAGGTGGCGGCGCCGAACAGCGCCGTCTGCCCGTTGTGGTCACGGGAGTTGATGTCGACTCCGGCGGCCAACAGAACCTTCACCGCCTCGACCGCCTGCGCTTCGGTCTTGTAGCGCCCACGGGTATCGAGGTTGCTCGAGCCGTTGCCCGCCGCTGCCATCAGCGGCGTGATCCCGGAAGCCGTGGGCAAGTCGGGATGGGCCCCGTGAGCCAGCAGCAGGCGCATCGCGGGGAGGTCGCCGGCTTTCGCAGCCCGGATCAGCGCAGTCGCCCCTACGCTCAGCAGGCTGTCAGCTCCGCGATCGTCGCGCAGCGAGCGATACGGCGGAAACAGCTTCAATTGCAGGTTCGGGTCGGCGCCGGCCTTCAAAAGCATGTCGGCCAGTTGCAGGGCGGTGGTCTTGTCGGAGGAGGGGCGGTCAGCGCGGCCACCCACCGGAAGCGTGTTCATATCCACGGCCTCGTAGATGGGCGATCGGCCCCACAAGTCCCACTTGTTCACATCCGCGCCGTGCTGCACCAGGAAAGCAGCGACGTCGAAGTTGAAATTGAGCGTGGCCAGCAGCAACGGGGTGACGTTATCCGGATCGGTCAGATTGACGTCCGCACCGCCGGCGACCAGGTACTTCGCGCAGTCGAGGCAGCCCTTGCGCGCGGTGTACAGCAAAGGCGTGAAGCCGCCGGAGGGGCGCGCCTGCATGCGCGGCTCGGAGGTGACCTGCCGCTCCCAGTTGTTGACGAGCGAGCGGTCATTGACCAGCGCGTGATGCTCTACCAGCAGCTTCACCATGGCCGGTTGCGCTTCGGCGGCAGCCCACATCAGGGCAGTCTGTCCACGCCACTGCTCGCGTGCATTGACGTGTGCACCGTGGCTTAGCAGCACGCGCGCAGCCTCAACGTTACTCGTACGCGCGACGATCATCAGCGCAGTCTGTCCATCGGCGTTGGCCGACTCGACGTCAGCGCCTGCCTTCAGGAGCTTCTTGATGACATCGACGTTGCCGACCACCGCGGCCAAGGCGAGCGGAGTCGAGCCGTAGTCGTTTCTCGCGTTGGGGTTGGCGCCAGCCGCCAGCAACCGATCGATCAGGCCGACATCGTTGTGATAGATGGCCCAATGCAGCGCCGTCGTGCCATCGGAGGACTTCTGGTTGACGTCGGGCCGCGGCGTCGCCGCCAGCAGTGCCTGGGCTTGCGCGTCATTGCCGGCATGAGCCGCATCCACCAGCGGCGCCGGTGCGTCGACGGGCTCGGCGCCGGCGGCGAGAGCAACGCTCGCACCGAGAAGGCAACTCAGGAGTAGGAATCGCGGAGCGATCGACGGAAAACGGAGTGTCGTCAGTGCACGCATGTGCGTCAGATGTCCAGGATCGGTCCCGTGCTGTCGCCCAGCTTGTCGAGCTTCACTCCGGTCCGCTGCAGCATGGTCAACAGCACGTTCGCCATCGGAGTGCGCTCCGGGAAGTTGATGTGCTGGCCGCCTTTGACGGCGCCGCAGGCCCGGCCGATCAGCGCCGTCGGGAGCGGATACTGGTTGTGCAGGTTGCTGTTGCTCATGTTGCTTCCGTAGAGCAGCAGCGAGTGATCGAGCATCGTACCGTCGCCGTCGGGCATCTTGGACAGCTTCGTGACGAATTTCGCGAACGCATTGGTGTGGTAGCGCTGGATCTTGACCAGGCGTGCCTTCTTCGCAGGATCGTTGGCGTGATGCGACAGAGCATGGAAGGCATCCGGAACTCCGATCCAACCGTAGGTCTGCTCGCTCACCTCCGCGGCGATCATGAAGCTCTGCACGCGGGTCAGGCCGCCCTGGTAGGCGAGGGCCATGAGATCGAACATCAGATTCAGGTGCTCGTCGAAGTTCTCGGAGGTCGCGCCAGGCACTTCGGGGAGTTTGAGCGTCGCTACGTCGCTGTGTGCGGCGTTGTGCACACGGCGTTCGATCTCGCGGACGCTGTCGAGATAGTCGCTCAGCGTGGCGCGATCCTGCGGTCCGAGCGAGCGGCTCATGGAGGTGGTTTCGCTGGAGATCATGTCGAGGATGCTGCCCGTCTGGCGCGCGAGGAATTCGCGCTCTGCGGGCGTATCGCCCTGGCCGAACATGCGCAAAAAGAGCTGTCGCGGGTTGCTCTCAATGGGCAAAGGCGTGTGGGCGTTACGGAACGAGAGAGTTCCGGAATAGCTGCAGCCGTAACCGCGCTCGCAGGCGCTGCCGACGCCATGTCCTTGCGCGGTGGCGACTTCCAGTGACGGGTAGGGCGTGTCCTGTCCGATCTGTAGAGCGGCGATCTGATCGGCGGTGGCCGCCATGTCGGGCTCGAGGCTCTCTTTCGGGTGAACGCAGGAGAGCCACGTTGCCGGGACGAGTGCATGAACCGCGCGGCTCTCTGCGGGCTTGTTGCCGATGTTGCTGACTACTGTGAGCTTGTCGCGAAAGGGTGCGAGCGGCTCGAGGATGGCGCTCACCTCGAAGTCGGTGCCCACCTTGGAGGGTGTCCACTGCTCCATGATCGCGCCGTGCGGAAAGTAGAAGAATCCGAGACGCGGCTTGGGTGCAGCTGCAGTCAGCGCGAGTGCGGTCGACGCCGGGACCATGGCATCGAGCAACGGTAGCGAGACGGCAGCGCCTACTCCGCGCAGGACGGTACGGCGAGAGAGGTGCTTTTTGGTGATGAACACGAGGAGTTACCTCCGGTTGTCAGCTATCGGGGGACTCGACCCCGACAACGATGCCGTGGGCGGATCCGTCGGGGAAACCGACCGTGGCAGGGATGCCTGTTGGGTGCCCGGGGCGCCCGGGAGCTGTCGCATGCGGAATGACGGGCTCTCGACCACGCCCTTCAGGATTGCCTCGAACGTATTCCCCTCGGTCGCCGCTTGCCGGACGATGGCGCGGACCTGCGGCATGTCGGTGTACTGCAGGCTGCGCCCGAGGGCGAAGGTCATGACCTTCTCGGTCACCGTCTGGACGAATTGGTCCGGCCGGGCGAGCAGCGCGGCGCGCAGGTCGGAGGGTCCCTTGACCTGCACTCCGCTGGACAGCTTGCCGCTGGAATCGATGGGCGCGTCAGCATCGAGGTCGCGGTCGCGCCAGACACCCACGACATCGAAGTTCTCCAAGGCAAAGCCCAGGGGATCCATCACACCATGGCACGCATTGCAGGAAGGGTTCTCGCGATGCCGCTCCATGCGCTCGCGCACCGTCTCGACCTTCTGACCCGGCTCGGCATCGTTGAGGGTGGTCACCACTCCCGGCAGGGGCGAGCCCGGCGGGGTGCCGACGATGTTCTCCAGGATCCACGAGCCGCGCAGCACCGGGGAGGTGCGGTTGCCATAGGCGGTGCCCATCAGGATCGCACCCTTGCCCAGCAGCCCCCAGCGGTTGGGATCGGTCAGGCGCACCGGGCGGAACTGGTCGCCGCGGATGTTGGGAATCCGGTAGGCGCGGGCGACACGCTCGTTGACGAAAGTCTGATCCGAGCTCAGCAGGTCCATGACGCTGCGGTTGGCGCGCAGGATGCTGTTCAGGAACAGCCGGATCTCCTCGCGATAGCCCTCGCGCAGATTCCGATCGAACTCCGGATACAACACCGGGGTGGGCTCGGTGGTGTCCATCTTGCTGACGTTCAGCCACTGGAACGCGAAGTTCGTCACCAGCGACTGCGAGCGCGGATCGGCGAGCATCCGGTGCACCTGCTCATCCAGCACCGCCGGATCGTTCAGCCGCCCGGCGGCCGCCAGATCCATCAGCTGCGCATCCGGGCCTTCGCTCCACATCAGGAACGACAGCCGCGAGGCGAGGGCGGGACCTGCGACCGGCACGATGGAGCCGGGAGCGGCCTGCGGCGGAATGGGGTCGGAACGGAACAGGAACTTGGTGCTGGAGAGAATGGCCGTGAGCCCGCTCTCGATGCCGGCGTCGAAGTCCCCGGACTGCCGCCCGATCTGATAGAACTGCATCGGAGCGTGCATGTCCTCTTCGGTCACCGGGCGGCGAAAGGCCTGCTCGGCCAGGTGCGTCAGAATGCTGCGCGCGCAGGGAGTCTCCTCGGCCGCATTCGCCGGATGGCAGATGAAAATGCGCCGCCGGCTCTGCGTCTCGCTCAGCCCGGTCACGTTGAACGGTCCGGAGATGTCCAGACCGGGAATGTTCGGCACCCGCTCCATCTCCGGGAGCTCGGCGATCGGCTGCAGGGGCGAATCCGACTCGGCGAAGGAGCGCTCGATGAAGGCGACTCCGACCTTGTGCTCGCCGGCCTTCACCTTGACCTTGATGTCGTTGAAGCGCGATTGCATCTCATCCGCGGCCGTCGCCTGGTGCTGGTCGACGGCCTTCAGATCGGCGGGACCGCCGAACACACCCTCGAACACCCGCCGGCCGTCGATGGTCATGATGACGTGCTGCTGCGAGTCGATCTTGGTGATGTAGCCGGCGCCGCCGAAGAAGAACTGGCGGATGCTGAACTGGTACTCGCCGTCGGCCGGAAAGTAATGCTCGATGACGGTGCCGCCGCGGGTTCCCAGCGGCAGTCCATCGATGTGCTCGGACTGGTTCACATCCGGCGGCACGCGGTACTCGCGGCTGCTCGGCTTCGCGGTCACGCGTCCGATCGCCTGACGGCTGATGTTGCGTGCCGCCGTGATGTACTGATCGAGGAACGCGGGAGATACCCGGAGCACGGCGGCGATGTTGTCGAACCCGTCGCTGGAAACATCCTTGGGCAACATCGTCTTGACGTCCACGTCCAGTCCGAGCATCGAGTTGATCGCGCGCGCGTACTCGGTGCGATTGAGACGGTGGATACCGACGTTGCCGGGAGCCGGCTTGCCCTCGGCGGCGTGATCGAGCTGCCCCTCCATCCAGGAGACGAAGGAGTCGATGGTCTTCTG
>DATNEN010000265.1:0-21294 GCA_035552975.1 Steroidobacteraceae bacterium | reverse complement strand
GCCGGAGTCCTTCCACGAGCACATTCAGATCCAGTTCGATCTGCTGGCGCTGGCCTTCCAGGCGGACATCACGCGCGTGGCGGCGGTGCTGTATGCCCGCGATCTGACCGGGCGGGTATATCCGGAGAGCGGGACGAACATCAGCTTCCACGGCGGTTCGCACCACGCGGAGGACCCGGGCCGCATCGCCCAATACGCCCGGCTGAACCGGTATCATGTGCAGATGACGGCGTATCTGGCGAAGAAGCTGCAGGGGATCAAGGAAGGCGACGGCACCTTGCTCGATCGCGCCCTGATCCTGTACGGATCGAACATGGGCAACTCCAATCAGCACCTGCACTACGACGTGCCGCACGTGCTGATCGGTGGCGCCAACGGTCGGCTGAAGGGCGATCGCCACGTCGCCTTTGCGAGCCGCACGGTGCCCACGGGCAACCTGCTGCTGAGCATCCTCGACAAGTTCGACGTGAAGATGGACAAGTTCGGCGACAGCACCGGGCGTGCGGAGGGGATCTGAAGTGGTGAGACACGCCCTCGGAATGTTTGCGTTGCTCGCCCTGCCGGGTCTATGCCTGGCGGCCAAGCCGGATCTCACCGGTGTCTGGTCCATCACGAGCGACGACAGCACTCTGAAGACCGTCGACGGGAACACCCCACCTCTGACGCCGGCCGCCGATGCGATCTACAAGAAGCATCTGGCGGAGGCGAGCAAGGGCGATCGCTCCTTCGATGGCGTGACGACGTGTCTGCCACCGGGCCTGCCGCGCCTGATGCTCGAGAAGGAACCGTTCGAGATCATGCAGCGCGACAAAGCGGTTTACTTCGTGAGCCAGGTGAACCGCCTGCCGCGCCGCGCCTACTTCAATGAGAAGCTACCCACGGATGTCGATCCGGAATATCTGGGGTTCTCCGTCGCCAAGTGGGACGGAGATACCCTGGTAATCGACTCTTCGGGATTCCGCGACATCACGCTGCTGGATGATTCCGGACTGCCGCATTCCGAGGACCTGCATCTGACGGAACGCTATACCCTCAGCAAGGATGGCAAGGAGTTGCACGCCCGCTTTACGATCGAAGATCCCAAGACCTTCACGCGCCCCTGGGAGGCGCGTGCCGAGTACAAAAAGCTCCCCGGGTACGAGATTCCGGAGGAAGTCTGTGCTGATCAGTTGGCCTCCAAGAAACGGAAGGAATGACATGAAGACCCGCTCAGCCATCGCGGCCGCCATTTTGTCGGCGACCATCACCGGGAGTTCGTTCGCGCACCACTCCTTTGCGACGTTCGACACGGCGCAGCAGAAGAAGCTCGTCGGCACCGTCAAGGAGTTCCAGTGGACCAATCCCCACACCTGGCTGCAGGTGCTGGTGAAGGATCCCGCGACCGGCCAGGTCACGGAATGGTCCATCGAGGGAGGCAGCCCCAACGGTCTCAGCCGCTCGGGCTGGAGACGTTCCTCGCTCAAACCGGGCGATAACGTCGAGGTGCTCATCCACCCGTTGAAGAACGGCGCGAACGGCGGCAGCCTGATGCGCGTGTCGGTCAACGGGCAGGTGATCGGCAACCGACCCGGCTAAAGGCCTCCCGGGGGAGCTACGCGGCTTCGTGGGAGCGAAGCCGTGGAGTGCTCTCTTGAACGCCTCTTGGAGCTAAGCGCGGGCGCCCTCCGGGCGCCCGTTTGCCTTTTCCCAGCCGTCGCCCGGGTCCTGCGAAGGCGACCAGGGCCAGCGACACGATCTCCCACCACTGCAGCGCACCCCCGCCCCCGCCCCCTGAGCTCGAGCTCACAGTGACCGTCGGCGGAGGCGGTGCCGGCGGACCGTTGACCGTCACCGTCATCGCAGCTGACGCGGAGCGGTGTGCACCGTCCACCACGGACACCGTCATGCTGACGGCCCCGCCGTATTGACCGCTCGTGGCCGTGACCGTGACCGTACAGGTCAGCGTCGTCGATCCGCAGCTCGCGGGTGCGATGTTGACCCCGGCCGACCCCGCTGTTGCGAGCGAGGCAGGAATCAGCGAGGTGTTGCTGCTCGTCACCGTGAAATGCAAGTTGCCGAACCCACTCACGGTGATCGGGTAGGCAGCCGTGCTCTTACCCGGGTCGATCGTGCTGTCAGGCAACGCCGTGATCGCCGGCGCGGGAAATGTCCCCAGCGCGCTCACCGCATCGACGCGTCCGTACCCGTAGGTGCCGTTGGGTGTCCCGCTGCCCAGCGGCGTAGCTCCGTTCTGCAGCGCTTTCAGCACGTCCGCCGCCGACAGGTCGGGAAAGGCGCCCCGAATCAGCGCCGCAACGGCGCCGGCGTTCGGCACGGCAGCGGAGGTGCCGTAGAAATTCCCGTCGGGAAACAGGAACCCCTCGAAGTAGGTGCCCGAGGCGTCCACCGAGATACCATCCGGGGCCACCAGCGCCGGCGCCTGGATCTGCAAGGGTGTTGGGAACGCCGCGTACAGCGGTCCGACACTGCTGAAGTACTCGATGGTGTTGCCCATCCCATCCGAGCCGTTCACCGCGCCGATGGTGCTCACTCCCGGGGCCAGGGCCTGCGTCGAGGCGATGGCTCCCGGCGTGGATGCCGACAGCGTCGTCACTCCGTCGCCGCCGGCCCACAGCTTCAGATACTTGTTTGCGAGGGAGGCATCCGGGGTCGCCACGTAGATCTGGTACGTGCCCGCGGGGAGCGCCAGGTAGGGAGCGCCGGACTGGCTCTGCGGCACGATCATCGACTGGCTGGAGCCGGCGGCGGACACGCAGCCGAGCTGAGCTCCGTTCTGGTACCAGTACAAGTCGAAATTGCTCGCGTTCTGGCCGGGAGGATCGGCCCACGCAAAAGTGATCGGGAACTGGCTGTCGGAGGTGACGTTGAGCGTCTCGTACGGGGTACCGCCGAAGGAGGCGACGTAGTTGTCGGTCTGCGTGACACCGTTGAACGTGCAGGTCAGCGTAAAGGTGCTCTGCACCGGAGCGTACGGCCCTTCCCAGTAGCTTCCGTTGTAGTTTCCGGCACTGGTGAACATCGACACGGCGGGGTTCTGGGCCAGCAGCTGTCCGATCGCCTGCGCGTTGGTGCTGGTGGTGGACATCACGTCCTCGCCGGGAAAGATGATGTCGTCCACCAGCACAGTCGCGCCGGCGGCGATCAGTTGTCCCAGGCACGAGGTGTATTCGACGAAAGTATTCGGGCCGCAGAAGGCCAGGCCGGCGCCGGGCGCGACGGCGTGGATTTCCTCCATCAGCGCCGTCCCTTCATCGCCCACGGGCGGTGAGCTCTGGCCGCTGGGGTAGAACACCTGCACATTGCCGGGCAACTCGCCGCGCCCCTGGATCACCGAGAGGCTGGTGACACCGGTGGATTGCACCCCGACCAGGACACCGGAGCCGCTGGTCCCGGTTTGCGCAACGAACTGGTCCGCGCGCATGATCGAGAGTCCGTTGGCATCGATGCCGGGGGCCGCCTGGGCTTTCTGCGAGCGCAGCGGGGAGAGCGGGGCGAGGTCGATGCTGCGCGGCGCAAGCGCGTGTCTGGGTGAGACGTAGGCAGGGGGCTTCACGCCCGTCACCCCAGTTACCGCAGTGATTCGCGACAGGTCCGCCAGGGCGGCCCATCCCTCGAGCACACACAACGGGGGAAGCCTCACCGCCGTCGTGATTGTCAATCCGGCGGCACTCAGGGCCACTGTCGGAGCGCTCTGCGTACAGTCGTAGGAAACATCCACCTGGGCGCGCCCGGAGGAGTCCAGAACCCAGGGTCCGGCCCCGTCGGCTTCAGCCGTGAGGAGCATCCCCGTTGCCGCGAGCGCGATCTGTGCGAGTCGCACGAAGTGACTTGAGCCTCCCATCGGGTCTTATTGTGCCGTAGGGCGAGCGCGGCGGCGAATTCCTTCAGCGGGCGACTTGCAGCACGATCTTGCCGATGAAGGCACCCGAGGCCATGTACTGGAGGGCCGCGTCGAATTGCTCAAAGGGAAAAGTCTTGTCGATCACGGGGTGCAGGCGATGCGCGCCGATGAACGCGCTCATGCGCAGAAAGTCTGCGCGCGAGCCGACGAAGATGCCATGGACGTTCGCGACCTTGCCGAGTAGCGCGCCCGCGCGGATCACACCATCGTAACCTGTGAGTCCGCCGACAATGGAGAGCGTTCCTCCAAACGCCAGACTCCTGACCGACTGCTCGAGCGTGCTCTTGCCTCCGACGTCGACGACGACGTCCGCTCCGTGCCCATAGGTCAGTTGGTAGACCTGCTTGCTCCATTCCGGGACGCTGCGGTAGTTGATGCCGATGAAGGCCGCGATTGCCTGTGCGCGAGCGAGCTTGGCATCCGAGCTGCTCGTGAGAATGATGCGTGCACCCGAAGCCGCGGCGAACTGCATCGCGAAGACAGACACCCCGCCCGTGCCCTGTATCAGTACCACGTCACCCCGGTGAAGCTCGCGGCGCCCCACCGATGCCATCCAGCCCGTCAGGCCGGCGGTCGGCAGCGTGGAGGCCTCCGCGTAGCTGAGTCCGGCAGGTGCGGGAGCGACGTTGGTGTCGTCGAGCACCACGAATTCCGCCAGCACGCCGTCAACCGATGCGCCGAGGGCCTTGCTCAGTTTCTCCTGCGTCGGGGGTCCATCGGTCCAGTTCTGGAAATACGTGCTGGTGACACGAGCTCCCGGCCGGAACAGGGTGACACGCTTGCCGACGGCCACGACGTCGCCGGCCGCGTCGGAGGCCGCCACGAGTCCGCTCATGTCGCGGCCGCCGTCGGCCTCGAGCATCTCCAGATCGCCACGGTTGAGGGCGACGGCGCGCACGCGGATCAACACCTGATGCTCACCGAGCGGAGGAATCGGCGCCTCGGTCAGTTTCCAGCGGTAGCCGTGGTCGCTCTTCTCGAGGACGACTTTGCGCGTCGTGGTTGGGTTGGCTGCCCAGGCGGCGAGCGGTATGCACAAGGCGAGGAGAGCGCAGAGGAATCGCACCATACGGGCCCCCTTGGGTCAGGGGCCATACTGTAAACTGCGTGTTCGCCGCCGTGTGGACATTGGCGACGCTTCGCTTCCCGCCGATGCCCTGCGGCATTGGCGACGCTTCACTTCCCGCCGATGCCCTGCGGCATTGGCGACGCTTCGGTGGGCGACGCTTCGCTTTCCGCCGATCGCTTCGCGACTCCCGCCGATGCCCTGCGGCATTGCGGCGGCGTAGGCGTGGCGAAGGCCACGTACCCCCCTATTTTAGCGGCCTGCGGGGCCGTTGCCGCGTGGCAGAGCGCAGCGGAAGTGCTCCGGGAGCGCACCGGGCGTTTTGCGTTGCCGTGCGGCGCCTTTGCGCTAACATCGCGCCAGTTGCCTCTACATTGCGTGCGCTCACCATGAAAGCACCAGAGAAGTCCACAGGGTTTCCCCTGCCCAGCTCGTTGCAGGTCGTGCCGGGGACCGAACGGGCGCAGGCCGCCTACCCCTACCATACGCAGTTCAGCAAAGGGGACGACCAGCGTTTCTGGTTCTACAACTCGATGCATTTTCCGGAGCCGATGTCGGCTTTCGACATGGTGACCGCCGAGGCCGCTTACTGTGCGCTCGGCGCCGCCAATACGCGTGTGCACTGCCTGCCGACGACTCTGGGAATCGATCACCGCATCATCAACGGACGGGTGTACATCGGCGGCAACGCCGTGACCGATCCGGCCGAGATCGCACGCCGCACGGAGGAGTTTCAGAAGCGTGCTTTCTATTACTACGCCAACTGGGAGCGTCTGTACGCGCAGTGGAAGGAGAAGATGAAGGCGCTGATCCAGTCCGCTCAGGCGCTACCGAAGCCGCAGCTGCCGGAGTTCGAGCCGCTCGCCAACGTGCATGCGGGCAAGGGCGTGGCGGCAAACCACTTTTTGCTGGACACGTACCAGAAGACCCTCGAGGGCTACTTCCGGATGTGGCATCACCACTTCGAGTTCCTGCTGCTCGGATACGGTGCCTACCTGACCTTTTTCGGGTTCTGCAAGAAAGCCTTCCCGGAGATCACCGACCAGACGATCGCGCGCATGGTGGCGGGCATCGAGGCGGAGATCTTCCGCCCCGACGATGAGCTGCGGCGCCTGGCGCGCCGCGCGGTCGAGCTGGGAGTAGATGCGAAGTTCCGCGAGGGGGTGCCCGCGGAGGAGATCATCAAGACGCTGGAGCAGGCCGGGAAGCCGGGGCGCGAGTGGCTCGAGGAGCTGCAGGCCTCGCGCGATCCCTGGTTCAACATCAATGTCGGCGACGGTTTCTATCACTATCACCGCGCCTGGAACGATGACCTGTCGATGCCGTTCGCAGGCCTGCCGGAGTACATGCGGCGGGTGCGTGCTGGGGAGTCCCTGGAGCGCCCGGTCCAGAAGCTGCAGGCCGAGCGCCGCCAGCTCATCCAGGACTACCGCGAGCTGCTCGGCTCGGACGACGAGCGTGCCGCTTACGATCAGATGATCACGCTGGCACACCGGGTGTTCCCCTATGTCGAGGGGCACAAGTTCTACTGCGAGCACTGGTACACCAACCTGTTCTTCAACAAGATCCGCGAATTCGGCGGGTTGTTGAGCGCGAATGGCTTCTTCCCCGACGCCGAGGATGTGTTTCACCTGACGCACTACGAGCTGAAGACGGCCATCATCGATCTGATGTCGGCCTGGTCGAACGGCTCGGCGCCGCGCGGGCCGGACTACTGGCCGCGGATCGTGGCCGAGCGCAAGGCCGCCATCCGCGAGTGGGCCAGGCATGAGACCCCTCCGGCGCTCGGTCCGGTGCCGGAGGTCATCGATGACCCGGCGATCGTGATGCTCTGGGGAATCACGCGCGAGAGCCTGGATGCGTGGCTGTCCGCGAGCGGCGATGCGGATGGCAAGGAAGTGCGCGGCTTTGCCGCCTCCAGCGGCGTCGTCGAAGGACCGGCACGCATCGTCAAGTCGGTCGAGGAGATCGCGCGCCTGCAGAAGGGGGATATCCTGGTGTGTCAGGTCACCAATCCGACCTGGGCGCCCATTTTCCAGAAGATCGTCGGGGCGGTTTCCGATATCGGCGGCTCGATGAGCCACGCGGCGATCGTGGCGCGGGAGTACGGATTGCCCGCGGTCGTGGGTACGGGCAACGCCACTTCACGCATCAAGGATGGCCAGCGGATCCGCGTCGACGGTGGCCGCGGCGTGGTGACCATCCTGTAATAGTCATGGCCTCGACTGAGATCATCGGCTGGTTCGCCGACATCGGACTGCATGACCGTCCCCACGTCGGGGGCAAGGGCGGCAGCCTCGGAGAGCTGCAGCGCGCCGGCATCGCCGTGCCGGCGGGGTTCGTCGTCAAGACGGGCGCTTTCGAGCGCTTCGTCCGCGCCCTTGAGCAGGACGCGCCGGTTCGCGCTCGCATCGAGTCGCTCGACCCGGACGATCTTGGGGCGGTCACAGCCTGTTGCAAAGAGATACGAGCCAGGGTCGAAGGCGCGCAGTTGCCCGATGAGGTGCTCCAGGAGACCTCGGCGGCGCATACCGCACTCTGCGAGAAGCACAGCGCAGCGCCCGTGGCGGTGCGCTCCTCGGCAACCACCGAAGACGCAATCGATGCGAGCTTCGCCGGTCTGCAGGACACCTACCTGTGGGTGACTGACCTCGCGCAGACGCTGCACAAGGTGCGCAGCTGCTGGGCGAGTCTCTACTCTGTGGAGTCGGTTACCTACCGGCGCCGCAAGGCACTCCCGGAAGACGGGGTGGCCATGGCGGTCGTCATCCAGCGAATGGTGAATGCGCGCACCGCCGGAGTGATGTTTACGCGCAGTCCCGTCACGGGCGATCGTTCCGTCATCACGATCGAAGGCGCGTGGGGTCTGGGCTCGGCGGTCGTGGGAGGCGAGGTCACGCCCGATCGCTGGGTGCTCGGTAAGATTACCGGGGAGATCTCCGTGCGTGAGATCTCGGAGAAGTTGATACAACACGTTCCGGCTGCGGGCGGCGGAACCGAGAGCATTCCGGTGGCCCCGGAGCTGCTCGAGGCGCCTTGCATGAGCGACGCGGAGCTTCAGGCCCTGCGGGACATCGGACGCAGCGTCGAGCGCCACTACGGGCGGGCGCAGGACATCGAGTGGGCGGTCGATCGGGACACTCGGCAGATCCTGCTGCTGCAGAGCCGTCCGGAGACGGTGTGGTCGGCGAAGGACGCCGACCCGGTGGCGCGCGCCGCTTCCGATCCGCTCTCGCATGTCATGTCCATTTTCGGAGGTCGACGGTGAGTCTGACGGCTGCGGATGTCGCGGAAATCATGAAGATCCTGGAAGGATCGGGCTTCGATGAGGTGCTGCT
The DNA here is from genome assembly GCA_035552975.1 of Steroidobacteraceae bacterium. Taxonomy (GTDB): domain Bacteria; phylum Pseudomonadota; class Gammaproteobacteria; order Steroidobacterales; family Steroidobacteraceae; genus 13-2-20CM-66-19. The sequence goes on along the minus strand of DATNEN010000265.1, from coordinate 12,989 downwards.
GGAAATCGACGGGCTGAAGCTGAGCATGCGGCGCGGCGGCGCGCCCGTGACCGACGGCTCGGCCGGGGCCGCGACCACCTCGATGGCGGCAACGGCCGCGGCGGCGCTTGACCCCGGCACGCCGAAAGGCGCCGCAGCGTTACCGCCTCCGCCCAAGCCGGGTGCAAGCCAGGGTAGGGAGGCTGCCTCGACCGATCCCACGGTGCAGGATGTGACCTCTCCGCTGCTCGGCACCTGTTACCGGGCCCCCAAACCTGGAGCACCCCCATTCGTGGAGGTGGGGACCGTCGTCAGCGAGGCGACGGTCGTGGCGATCGTCGAGGTGATGAAACTGATGAATACGGTGCGCGCGGGCGTCAAAGGCACCGTGACGGAAATTCTGATGCGCGACGGTACGCTGGTGGAATACGGTGAGCCGCTGCTGCGCATCAAGAAGGCGGGTTAGGCTTGGCCATTCGACGCATCCTGATCGCCAATCGTGGAGAGATTGCCGCGCGGATCATTCGTACCTGTCGCGCGCTGAACATCGAGACCGTGCTGGCGGCGTCGGAGGCGGATCGAGACAGTGTGCCGTCCCGCCTGGCCGATCGTACGGTGTGTATCGGACCGGCGCGCTCGAGCGAGAGTTACCTGAAGGTCGAGACGATCGTGCAGGCGGCTCTGGGCACGAAGTCGGATGCCATCCATCCGGGGTACGGGTTTCTGTCCGAGCGGGCCGCGCTCGCCCGGCTGTGTGAGTCGCAAGGCGTCACCTTCATCGGCCCCACCGCCGAGCAGATCGAAGCGGTCGGAGACAAGCTGCGAGCCCGCGCCGCGGCCGAGGGGGCGAACGTGCCAGTCGTGCCGGGCGCCGCGGTGGAATCGGTCGGCGCGGCGGTGTTGGAAGGGCGCCGGATCGGTGCCCCCTTGCTGGTCAAAGCGGTAGGCGGGGGTGGCGGACGGGGAATGAAGCTCGTCGAGCGCCTCGAGGATCTGCCGGCCGCCGTGGAGCTGGCATCGGCCGAGGCGGGTGCGGCTTTCGGTGACGCGCGCGTCTATCTGGAACGCTACATTTCCAGCGGCCGGCACGTCGAGGTGCAGGTGCTCGGCGACGGCAAGGGCGAGGTGGTCCATCTGGGTGAGCGGGACTGCTCGGTGCAGCGTCGCTATCAGAAGTTGATCGAGGAGACACCGGCCCCGGGATTGCAGGCGAGCCTGCGCGGCGCGCTGCATGAGGCCGCGACGAGATTCGCGGCGCGTTTGTCGTACCGTGGCGCCGGCACCGTCGAGTTCCTGGTCGATCGGCAGACCGGCGCCTTCTACTTCCTGGAAATGAACGCCCGGATCCAGGTGGAGCATCCGGTGACGGAAGCGGTGACGGGCATCGACCTGGTCGCCGAGCAGATCGCGATCGCCAACGGGACCGGACTGCGACGTGAGCTTGCCAACATCGCGCGCACGGGCTGCGCGATCGAGTGCCGTGTCAACGCCGAGGATCCGGCTAACGACTTCCGTCCGAGTCCGGGCGTAGTGCGTGAGGTAGTGTGGCCGACAGGCGAGGGTATTCGCGTCGATACTCACATCCAGCCGGGCTCGCGCGTGCCCCCGTTCTACGACTCTCTCATGGCAAAGATCATCGCTCACGGGCCCGATCGTGCTGCAGCCCTCATGCGACTGCAGCGCGCGATTGCTGCGACTCGTCTGCACGGGGTCGCCAGCAATCTCTCGTTTCATGCGGCGGCGTTGGCGAACCCGGAGTTTCAGGCCGGGGGTGTCGATACAGGGTTCGTCGCGCGACTGCTGGCCGCGCGACCCTCGATGGAGATGGCCGCTCATGGCTGACATTCAAATGGTGGAGACGTCCCTGCGCGATGGCAACCAGAGTCTGTGGGCGGCTTTGGGGATCGATACGGCGAGGACGCTGACCATCGCTCCGGTCATGGATCGGGTCGGCTTCAAGGCGATCGATTTCACGACCTCCACGCACATGGGCGTGGCGGTGCGCTATAAGCAGGAAGACCCGTGGGAGCGCATCAGGTTGATGGCAGCCGCGACGCCGCGCACGCCGCTGCAGTTCATGTCGACCGGCTTCCGTTTCATTGCCTGGGAGACCGCGAGCCCGGAATTCATGGCGCTCGCCTTCCGCGTGCTCGCCCGCAACGGTATCCGCCGCTTCTGCCTGGCGGATCCGATGAACGACGCGGACTCGAACGTCGCCTGCGCGCGCATGGTGAAGCAGGGTGGCGGCGAGTTCGTGATTGCCGCGCTGGTCTACACGCTCAGCCCCATTCACGACGATGCCCACTACGTCGAGCGCGCGCGCAAGCTTGCCGCCTGCCCCGACATCGACGCGCTCTACATCAAGGATCCGGGCGGGCTGTTGACGCCCAATCGTGCGCGCACACTCATTCCGGCCGTCAAGGCGGTCATCGGCGACAAGCCGCTGGAGTTGCACGCGCACTGCACGATCGGCCTGGCGGAGCTGGTGTACATGGACGCGCCGGGTTACGGCGTCAGCGCAGTGCAGTGTGCTTCCGGAGCAGCTGCGGACGGAACGTCCAACCCGCCCTCCGAGCGCGTGCTCGCCAACCTGCAGGCGCTGGGGCATTCAGTGCTGGTGGACTCCGAGGCACTCGCGCAGGTCGGGCGCTACTTCACTGAGCTGGCCGCGGCCGAAGGGCTCCCGGTAGGCAAGCCGCAGGCCTTCGATGCTGCGTACCTGCAGCACCAGCTGCCCGGTGGCATGGTCGGTACGATGCACAGGCATCTGCAGGAGAGTCGGCTTTCTCACCTGCGAGGCGCGGTGATCGAGGAGCTGGGGCGCGTGCGCGAGGAGCTCGGCTGGCCGATCGTCATGACGCCGTTCTCGCAGATGCTCCTGACACAGGCCGTCATGAACGTGACCGGGAAGGAGCGCTACTCCGTGTTTCCGGACGAGGTGATCCGCTACGCGCTGGGCCGCTTCGGGCGACCGAACGTGCCGATCGCCGCGCACGTCATGGATCGCATCCTGGCTTCGCCGCGTGCGGGCGAATTGCGCGAGGAGCCCGCAATGGCGCCACTGCCGGAGCTGCGCCGCCGGATCGGCGCGCAACTGTCGGATGAGGAATTTCTGCTGCGGGCGACGATGCCCGCCACCCAGGTGGAGGCCATGTTGGCCAAGGGGCCGGCGCCGGTTCACTACAACCCGGCCGTGACCCCGGTCATCAAGCTGCTCAAGGAGCTGGCCGCGCGCCCTGATCTGACGCACCTGTCCGTGCAGAAGGCCGGCTTCAAGTTGGAGCTCAAGCGGCACGGAGCCGTTACAGCATGAGCACCGTGGTGGCGGAAGAGCTGCCGCAGGAAGCCCTGCGGCCGGTGAAGGGCTTCATGTTCGATCTCGACGGCACGCTGCTGCTGAGCGATCGATCGCTGGGGGGTTATGAAATTCTCCCGGGAGCCGTCGAAGTCCTCACGACTCTGCAGTCCCGGTCGATCCCATACGTCGTGCTGACCAACGGCAGCGCCTATGCGCCCGCGGAGCAGGCCGCGAAGTTGCGCAAGCTCGGCTTGCCGGTCGCGGACTCACAAATGCTCACCCCCTCCAGCGTCGCGGCAGATCTCATGTCGCGCAAGCGGATCGGCCGCGTCCTGGTCCTCGGCTCGCGTGGCGTCGGGCACGCGCTCGCGGAGCAGGGGATCGAGACCGTATTCACGGGCGAGCCGCGTGCGAGCGAGGTGCAGGCGGTCTATGTCGGGTGGCACCCGGAATGCGGAATGAAGGACATCGAGGCGGCGTGCAATGCCATCTGGGGCGGCGCCAAGCTGTATGTCGCTTCCGACGTTCCGTTCTTCGCGACGCGGCACGGCCGTGCCATGGGGTACTCGTACGCGATTCTCGGTGCGATCCGGCGCATGACCAAGGCGGGCTCGATTCTGACCGGCAAACCCTCGCTGCATGCGCTGCGATTCGTGGCCAAGAAGCTTGGCGTCAAAGCTCACGAGGTCGCCGTGGTCGGCGACGATCCCGTGGTCGAGATCATCATGGCACGGCGGGGTGGCGCGACGGCATACGGGGTCACGACCGGAACGACGTCGGCGGAAGAGTGGGCGCGCCAGCCCGAGCTGCGCACGCCGCATCGCCTGCTGAGCGGAGTGGCAGAGCTGCTCACCAGCGGGGCCATTGCGCGCGTTGCGGCAGCGGGCTAGGGACGCGGAAGTTCGCGGGCCGGTGGCCGTGGGGTTCCGTGGGCTCACGGCAGTGCAGATCGTGTACAGTGCTTGAAAGACATCCTGGCGGGAAGGACGGCGCATGCCCAGCAGCAATCGGTTTCTGACGACCCACATCGGCAGCCTGCCGCGGCCCGAAGAGCTGATGCAGATCATGTTCGCCCGCGAGGACGGCATTCCGCTGGACAGCCAGGCGCTCGAGGAGAAGATTACCCAGGCGGTGCAGTACATCGCCGGACGCCAGATCAAGGCCGGCATCGACATCGTGAACGACGGGGAGATGTCCAAGCCCAGCTACGCCACCTACGTCAAGGATCGGCTGAACGGCTTCGGGGGCACGGGCAACAGCTTCATGTTCCAGGACGTCGAGGCCTATCCGAACACCAAGTCACGGGTGTTCGCCGATCCGGGGCGCAAGCACCGCAAGACTCCTGCCTGCAACGGTCCTGTCAGCATGCGCGACGTGGAGGCTCCCACGCGCGACGCGCAGCGCCTGAAGGCGGCGGTGAAGCAGAACCCGCCGACCGGCATGTTCCTGAGCTCCGCCTCTCCGGGGGTGACGACGTTCTTCTTCCGCAACGACTACTACCCGAGCCATGAGGAATATGTCTTCGCCGTCGCCGAGGCGTTGCGGCAGGAATATGAGGCGATCGTCGCCGGCGGGATGATGCTGCAGATCGACTGCCCGGACCTCGCCATGGGCCGGCACACCCAGTTCGCGAACCTGGGACTGAAGGAATTCCGGGAGAAGATGCAGCTGCACGTCGAGGCGCTCAATCGCGCGCTGGTGAATATCCCGGCCGAGAAGGTGCGGATGCACCTGTGCTGGGGCAACTACCCCGGTCCGCATCACTGCGACGTGCCCCTCGCGGACATCATCGACATCGTCTGGAAGGCCAAGCCGCACGCCATCCTGTTCGAGGCGGCCAACCCCCGGCATGCCCACGAGTGGGCGGTATTCGAGAAAGTGAAGGTCCCCGAGGGCAAGGTGCTGGTACCGGGAGTCATCGAGTGCCAGTCCAACTACATCGAGCACCCCGAGCTGGTCGCCCAGCGGATCGGGCGCTATGCCAACCTGGTGGGACGCGAGAACGTCATGGCCGCTGTGGACTGCGGATTCAGCATCCATGTCGGCTCCGGCGGCGTCGATCCGGATGTCGTCTGGGCAAAGCTGGAGTCGCTCGCCCAGGGCGCGGCGATTGCCACGAAGAAATTCTGGGGGTGACGGGCCTGTCCGCCCAGCGGCCGTCCACCGCCTGCGGCCAGGTCTATGATGCCCCTTCATAAAGCGCCCCCGGGCGCACCCCTGGAGCGGAGGACCGGCAGATGAGCCTGAACAAGTACATCCAGCGGCACCACCACCTCACCTTGAGCGTGGGCAACGGGCAGGAAGACTATGACTTCCATACCAAGGTGCTCGGGCTGAAGAGCGTCAAGAAGACCGCTCTCTATGACGGCGACGAGCCGATCCTGCACCTCTATTACGGCAACGACACGGGGGATGTGGGTCGGCTGATCACGTGCTTCCCCATGCGCCATTCGGGGCGCAAGGCCCGCAAGGGCAGCGGGCAGATCTGCAGCGTGTGTCTGTCGGTGCCGGAAGGGTCGTTGGGGTTCTGGGAGCGGCACCTGCGCGAGCGCGGCTTTGCCGTACAGACTCGCGAGCGCTTCGGGGAGCGCATTCTCGCCTTCAATCATCCCTGTGGCATCGAATACGAGCTGGTGGCGACCCCGAAGGACCGGCGCGACCCGTACTCCAACGGCGCGGTTCCCAAGGAGCACGGCATCAAGGGCACACACGGCATCGCGGTCTCCGTGCGCGATGGCGAGGGCTCCGATGAGTTCATGCAGAACGGTTGGAACGGCAAGGCCCGCAAGACCGACGGGCGCTATGTGCGTTACGAGGTCGGTGAGGGCGGGAGCGGCACGATCGTCGACTTCCGTGTCGATCCGGACCTGGCCGCCGGGAGCTGGGTGTACGGGGAGGGCGTTCCGCACCACTGCGCCTTCGAAGTGAAGGACCACGACGTGCAGGCGAAGGTGAAATTCCATCTCGAGGGCCTCGGCTTCACCGACGTGTCGGAAATGAAGGACCGCGGCTATTTCGACTCGGTGTACGTGCGCACGCCCGGCGGGGCGTTGTTCGAGGCCACAGTGTCGAAACCTGAGGGTTTTCTGATCGATGAGACGTACGAGAAGCTCGGCACGTCCATGCAGATTCCGCCGTTCTTCGCGAATCGCAAGGAGGAGCTGCTGGCGAAGATCGAGCCGCTGAAGTACTGATCCTTCGCGGTCGACATGTGGGCAGGTCCACTCTCCACCTGGCCGTGCCGGGGTTGAAGTCTCGAAGACAGGCTTGGACGCGTTCGTCTATAACGCCAACCCGGGCCGCGTAATCTTCGGCGCGGGCACGCTGTCACGGCTGCCCGCCGAAGTAGAGCGTCTGGGCCTCGCACGCGTGCTGGTGTTGGCGACTCCTGTGCAGGAGTCTTCCGCGCAGGAGCTGTCGCGTCAGATCGGCTCCCGATCGGCTGGGGTATTCGCGGATGCGCGCATGCACACGCCTGTCGAGGTGACCGAAAGGGCAATGGCGGTCGTTGCCGAGCGCCGCGTCGATGGCCTGGTGGCCGTCGGAGGCGGCTCGACGACGGGTCTCGCCAAGGCGCTTGCGCTGCGCACCGACCTGCCGCAGATCGTTGCTCCGACCACCTACGCTGGCTCGGAAATGACGCCGATCCTGGGAGAGACCCAGGGGGGACGCAAGGTCACCCAGTCCTCCCCGAAGATCCTGCCAGAGGTCGTCATCTACGACGTCGACTTGACATTCACCTTACCCGTCCCCCAATCGGTGACGAGCGGCATGAACGCCATCGCGCATGCCGTGGAAGCTCTGTACACGCGTGAGGCCAACCCGCTGATCTCGCTTCTCGCCGAGAGCGGGATCGGGGCTCTCGCGCGCGGGCTGCCCCGCATCGCCAAAGATCCGCGCGATAGGGAGGCGCGTTCCTGCGCGCTGTATGGCGCGTGGCTTTGTGGAATCTGCCTTGGGACTGTTGGCATGGCGCTGCACCACAAGCTTTGCCACACTCTCGGCGGGATGTTCGACCTGCCACACGCCGAGACTCACACCGCAGTTTTGCCGCACGCGGTGGCTTACAACCGGCCGGCCACCCCTGTGGCGATGCAGGCTGTGGCGCGCGCCATGGGCGTCGAGGATCCTGCGGCGGGCCTCTATGACCTCGCCAAGTCGCTCGGGGCCACCATGGCCTTGCGGGAGCTCGGCATGCCTCAGAGCGGGATCGCCCCGGCGACGGAGGCTGCGCTCGCCAATCCTTACTGGAACCCGCGGCCTCTGGAGAAGGAGGCCATCCGTGCGCTGCTGACGTCCGCCTATGAGGGTGCAAGACCGGTATGACGGAGTTCTGCTCTCTCGAGGAGGCCATTGCGCGCAATGTCCGTGATGGCGACACGGTGGCGATGGAGGGGTTCACTCACCTGATTCCGTACGCGGCCGGGCATGAGGTCATCCGGCAGCAGCGCAAACACCTGACTCTGATCCGCATGACGCCGGATCTCATCTACGACCAGCTCATCGGCATGGGCGCCGCGGACCGGCTGGTGTTCTCCTGGGGCGGCAATCCCGGCGTCGGCTCATTGCACCGGCTGCGCGATGCAGTGGAAAACGGCTGGCCGCAGCCACTGGCACTGGAGGAGCACTCGCACGCCGCCATGGCCAATGCCTACGAAGCGGGCGCAGCGAATCTGCCCTTTGCCGTGTTCCGCGGCTACAAGGGTGTGGATCTGCCGAAGGTGAATCCGAAGATCCGTACGGTCGAATGTCCGTTCACGGGCGAGAAGCTGGCGGCCGTGCCGGCGATTCGTCCAGATGTGACGATCATTCACGCGCAACGCGCGGATCGCGCCGGCAACGTGTTGCTGGACGGCATCGTCGGCGTGCAGAAGCAGGCCGTGCTGGCTGCCAAGCGCGCTGTCGTGACGGTCGAGGAGCAGGTCGAGGATCTCGGCGCACCCGGCCTCAACGCTGTGATTCTGCCGGCGTGGACCACCTCAGCCATTGCGGTGGTTCCCGGAGGCGCTTATCCCTCGTACGCGCAGGGATACTATCGGCGCGCCAACGGCTTCTACATCGCGTGGGACGACATCTCCCGCGATCGCACGAAGTTCCAGGACTGGATGCGCGATAACGTCCTTGGCAAGGGGCCCGAAGCGTTTCGCTCCTACGGGCGCCGTGCGGTCGAAGCATGACCGGTACGTTCACCCCCAACGAGATGATGACCATCGTCGCGGCGCGGGCGCTGAAGAACAGCGACGTGTGCTTCGTGGGGATCGGCGCGCCCTCGGCGGCCTGCAATCTGGCTCGCCTCACGCACGCGCCTGACATCACCCTGATCTACGAATCCGGCACCATCGGCACGCGGCCGACCGTCCTGCCGCTGTCCATCGGCGACGGCGAGCTGTGCGCGACCGCGCTCACGACGGTGTCGGTGCCCGAGATGTTCCGTTACTGGTTGCAGGGCGGACGCATCACCGTTGGATTTCTTTCCGGGGCGCAGATCGACCGCTACGGCAATCTGAACACCACCGTCGTCGGTCCGTACGAGAAGCCCAAGGTACGCTTGCCGGGGGGCGGCGGAGCCCCGGAAATCGCCTCCAGCTGCGGGGAGACTTTCATCACCATCGCCATGTCGCCGCGCGCTTTTGTCGAGCGCCTCGGGTTCATCACTTCGTTCGGCCACGGCCGCGGCCGCGGCGATCGCGAAGCCCTTGGCCTGAAGACCAAGGGCCCCACTCGCATCATGACCGACCTGTGCGTCCTCGAGCCGGAGCCTGATACGAAGGAATTCGTCGTGGTCTCGTTGCACCCGGACGTCACGCAGGAGGCGGTGCGCGCGGCGTGCGGCTGGCCGCTTCGCTTCTCTCCGCAGGTGAAGGAAACTCCTCCGCCGACGCCGGAGGAGCTACGCGTCCTGCGCGAGCTGCAGGCGCGCACCAAGAAGGCGCACAGCGCGGACGCCTAGGGCGGGTCGCGTGGGCTGACTGAGGGCCTCGCTGCCGCGAAAATCGCTTGCGATTTTCGCCGATAGATTATTTCGGTCTGCCCTTGAACCCTTCCGCCAGCATCGGAATCCGATAGAGCGTCATCGCCGTATTGCGCGTGCCCTGCGGAGTCGTCCACGCCTTGCCGTCGGGCCCGACGGCACCCATCTGGCCGACATAGAGCGTCTTCTTCTCGGGCCCCGAGAAGGCAATCGTAATGGGCTGACGCGGCGTTGGAATCAACCCGAGGTGCTTGCCATCGGGCGCGAGCACGTGCACGCCCTGACTGGCGGTCACGTAGAGACGGCCTTGGGCATCGATCGTCATCCCGTCCGCGCCTTTGTCTCCCTGCAGATCGGCGAAGTCACGCCGGTTGCGCGTGGATCCGTCCGGCAGCACGTCGAAGGCCACGATCTTGGTCACGTCGGTCACGTACAGGATCTTGCCGTCGCGGCTCAACATCAGGCCGTTGGTGTGAGTCTCCTTGTCGGCAATGGTGCTCACGACCCCGTGCGGATTGACGTAGAAGAGGCCGGCTGCGGTGAAGTAGGCGCCGCCCTTGCCGTCGGCGATGAGGTCGTTCAGACGGCCGAGGGGTTTGCCGTCGGGGAAGCTGTTGGCGAGGATCTTCTGCTCCGGGGCAACCATCGCAACGCGCGTCAGCTCCGGGCAGCTCGCGGCATGCCAGCGGCCGGGATCCGTACACGTGCGCTGGACGGCGTATACCCGTCCTTCGCTATCCATCGACACGGCGCCCGGCCCGTGGGCATCGGCGACGAACACGTACTCCTTGTTGTTCACGTCGAGCTTGCGGATCGAGTCGGTCTGCTCCTGGGCGAACAGAATGCCGCCATCGGGAGTGCCCACGATGCCGTCGGCGGTATTGAAGTCGGCCCAGATGAGCTCCCAGGTGGCCCCCGCCGCGATGACGCCAGGGATTTCCGTGACGGTGACTGCTCTCTCACCCGGAAGCAGTTGCTGCGCGGAGGCGGACCCGGAGAAGGCGCCCAGCACAGCCGCGGCGGCGACAATAAGCGTCGATCTCATGTGCATCGATCCTCGAGTTGGAGTGTGCTAGGCGCTCTTGAGGGCCGCGTGCAGCACGGCCTGCTCGGCGCCATTGGGGTTGTTGACCAGCTTGCACTCGTCGTTGAAGACCATGGTGGCGCGCTGCGTGGTGTCGAAGGGCTTCCAGGTGGGAAGCTCCTTGCAGTTGGGATTGCCGGTGCGCGCGAACGAGGTCCACGCCGTGCTGATGCGAGTGGCCAGCGCGTGGCGATCCGCGCCCGAGCCGACGAACGCCGTGCAGGTGTCGACAGTGTCGAACACGAATGGAATCTCGATTGCGTGCGGCGTCCGCAGCTTCCCCTCGCGCACCGGGGTGCGCCAGGTGAAGTAGTACTGATAGACAGGGGCCTTGCCCTGCAGGGCCTTGCGCTCCGCTTCGACGGCGACGCCGGCACGGAAGGTGGCATCGGAGGCGATGATGAGCAGCAGATCGGTATTGGAGGCTTTGGGGCGCCCGGCCTTGTACGCGGCGATCACCTTGTCGACCTCGGTATCGCTCACTCGTCGCAGTGTCTGCTTCAGGTGCATCTTGAGCCCGGCGTCATCGATCGGGTCGAGCACCTGGTTGGGAAAGAAGGTCACTTCGGTCTCGACGGTGCCGATCAGCAGCGGCACGTTGGCCGAGAGCTCCGGAGCCACCGGGTCGAAAGGATCGGTGGGCAGGCTGTGGCCATCGACCACGGGCGCGAAGTTCATCGGGCCGCCGGCACCGGGGGCGCCCGCCGCAGGCGCCGTAGCGGCCAACAGCTTATCCAGAGGCAGCGTGCGCAGTTGGCTGGCCTGATCGGGCTTCAGGCCGAGATTGGCCAGGTAGGCTTCGGTGGACTTCCTGGCCGCTTCGCGCGAGAGACCCTTCACCGCGGCGCCGCTTTCGACGATCGCGCGGTGGAACAGTCCTTTGGCCGCGGGCATGGCCATGAGCGTGCTCACCTTACCGCCGCCGCCGGACTGGCCGAAGATGGTCACATTGCCGGGGTCGCCGCCGAAGGCGCTGATGTTATCGCGCACCCACTCGAGCGCAGCGACGATGTCGAGCTGGCCGACATTGCTGGAATTCTCGAATTCGGAGCCGAAGCCCACCAGGTACAGATACCCCGCGGCGGTCAGCCGGTGATTCACCGTGACGACCACGACATCGTGCCTCTTGGCGAGCTGCGTGCCGTCGTAGCAGATGAAGCCACCGGATCCGCTCGTGTATCCGCCGCCGTGCAGCCACACCATGACGGGGCGCTTCGCATGCGCGTCCGCGCTCGCCGTCCAGACGTTCAGACGCAGGCAGTCCTCGCCGATGGGCTCCATGCGGTCCATGCCCTCGAACTCCGGGATCACCTGGCCGCGGAACGAGGAGATCAGCTGCGGGGAGCGGGGCCCGAGCTCGAAGGCATCGTGCACGCCCGTCCAGCTTTCCGCTCTGGCGGGGGGCATGAAGCGGCGGCTACCGGCGGTGCTCGCTCCATAGCGCAGGCCCTTGAAGCACTGGACCTGATCCTGCACCGCGCCGCGCACCTTGCCGTAGGCGGTCCGGACCGTGGCTCCAGGGACTGGCTTGGCATCCGAGGCCGCAGCTCCGGTGATTTTCGCGCCCATCAGTAAGCTCCCCGCCGCCGCTGAACCGATGCCGAGAAATCCGCGTCGATCGATCATGGTCCCCTCGCTGTTTATCGTAAGCGCGCTCGCATTCTTGGCACGCCCGCCGCGCGAGCGTACCCATGAGCATCGAGTTGGAGTTGACTCTCTCCAGGGTAATTGTCAACCGAAGCACGGACACCGTGCCGCCTGGCGGTGACCGAGGTCCGGTCGGTGCTGCACTCGCGGCGGGCCGGGTTGCGTCTGTGGCGTTCCTATTGTGGTAAAAGTCCAGTAGCGACATGCACCGGGGGTACGCAGTGCGGTCAGTCAGGATCACGGTGCTATTGGCGACGCTGCTGGTGAGCGGTGTCGCCTCGGCTCAATTGGACCCTTCGGGCGACTGGACGCCACGCTTCGATGCGGATCGCCAGGAGCGGCTCGCGGGACCGGAGATCGGCGACTACCTCGGACTGCCGATCAACGATGCGGCGCGCCTGCGCAGCGACAGCTGGGACGCAGCCCTCGTGGAGCTTCCGGAGAACCAGTGCCGCGAGCATGGCTCGGACTACGGCTGGCGCGGCCCTTCCAACCTGCGCATCTGGCCGCAGATCGACCGGGCATCGCAGAAGGTCATTGCGTATCACACTCATCTTTCCGCTTACGGCGCCGAGCAGACCATCTGGATGGACGGCCGGGCGCATCCTCCCGACTATGCACGGCACACCTGGGAGGGTTTCTCGACCGGGGAGTGGGAGGGCGATCAGCTCGTCATCACGACCACCCACCTGAAGGAGAACTGGCTCGGGCTGACGGGGGTTCCGCGCAGCGACCAGGCGACCGCGCGGGTGCACCTCATGCGCCACGGCGACATTCTGACTGTCGCCGTGGTCATCTATGACCCGGTGTACATGACGGAGCCGCTGGTTCGCACGGCGGACTTCATGTACGCGCCGCAGAGTCAGATGGCACCGTGGCCTTGTGAGCCGGTCAACGAGGTCGACCGGCCGGTGGGTGTGGTGCCTCATCACTTGCCTGGTGAGAATCCCTTCCTGAACGAATTTCCCGCACGCTACGGCGTGCCGCCCGAGGCCGCGCGCGGCGGTGCG
>DATNEN010000264.1:0-18022 GCA_035552975.1 Steroidobacteraceae bacterium | reverse complement strand
CAGGGCGTGCGCTCGGCGTTCATCACCCGCGACAAGGACCTCGCACAACTGGTGCGCGACGGCGACCTGTTCTGGGACTACGGCTTCCGGGGACAGTTCGGGTATCACGACATCCAGCGCCACTATGGAGTCGCGCCGGAGCGCTTTGCCGACTACCTCGCACTCACCGGGGATGCCGTGGACAACATCCCTGGGGTTCCGGGTGTCGGTCACAAGACCGCGGCGACCCTGATGCGGGAGTTCGACTCGCTCGAGGCTCTCTACTCCGGCCTGGGGCGCGTGGCCGCGCTGCGGTTGCGGGGACAGCAGGGGATCTGCGAGCGCTTGCGTGAGCACCGGGACGCGGCATTTCTTGCCCGCCAGCTCACCAGGATCAGTTGTGACCTCTCCCTCGGGGTCGAGTCCGAAGGATTGCGGCGGCGCGCCCCGGACCTGAAGGCCCTGGGGAGCTTGTACGACCGGCTGGGCTTCGGGCCTTTTCTGCGGCGCCAGGGCGAGCGCCTGGCGGCGCTCGCCTGAGTCTCTCTACTGCGAGATCTCGCCGGTGATGCAGCCGATGGGCTGGATCGAGCCGTCGGCTGAGCGCGTTTCCAGGTGGATCGCGCGATCCATCAGCACTCGTGCCTCGATCCGCACCACTTCGCTGCCGTCCGGCTGTCGGCGGACGAAATAGCTGCCTCCGCCCAGTTCCTGCTTCTCGGAATCGACGGCGATCAGGCTGTTCCCGGCGGCGACGCCCGGCACGCGCACCACGGCCAGCTCCGAGTCCGGCGACAAACGAAGCGCAGTGCACTCGTCCGCGCCACGCTCGACGGCTGGCATGTTGAAGAACACGCTCTGCGTGCTGTCCAACTCCGGACCGCGGGCCGCATGGCTGAACCAGCCGCCCGCCAGGCCGCCGACGGCGGCCACGAGCACCGAGGCCGCCAGTCGCCAGTGGGCCGTGTCGTGGCCCGCCCGAAACCGCCGGTTCAGGCCGCTCGCCGGACGCACACTGGCGGGGATGTTGATCTTGATGGCCCGCCAGGTCTCAACGTCCTCGACGCATTCGGGGCAGGCCATCATGTGCATCTCGAAAGCCTCTTGTGTGGAGGCATCGAGACCGTCGGCCACGTACACCGCTGCCGTTTGATTCGCCTTGAATTGTGAGTGATCCATGGTTCTCCCTACCCATGTGTCGGAGCGGTGCCCGGCTGGGCCTCGCCCGGACGGTTGGCCGCGGCCGCGAGCCCGTGCCGGCGCAGGATGTCACCGAAGCGCTGGCGCGCGCGCCACAAAACCTGATTGAACTGCATGTCGGTCAACTTCAACGACTCCCTGATCGAGACTCGAGGCTCCTCGCGCAGATAGAAGCGCTCCAGAACTTCCCGGTCGCGTTGCACGGGCAGATGGTCCATCAGATCGCGAACGCATTTCGCGAGCTGCTCGTGATCCAGCCGCTCCTCGAGCGAGAGCGCCTCATCCTGCAGACTGGACAGCAGCTCACGGTCGTTGTCGTGCTTGCGGGAGAGCTCCCCGCGCCAGTACGCCGTCGCGAGCTTGCATGCCGTCCGGTAGAGATAGCCGCCCAGGTTGCTCGGGTCCTCCAGTCCCTCCGCGCGGATCTTTTTGATCACCTGGAGGAACGTGCGCTGCAACAGGTCCTCAGCCGCATCGCGATCGATGCGCCTGTGCAGGAATACCTGCAGCAATGGGCGCCGATATCTCACATATAGCTGATCTTGGAATGAGCTTCGCTCAGCGACGGCCTCCACGAGAGAGACATCGCCCCTGTCCATGGGCCTCTCAAGGCTCTTGTCCGCCGTCTCTCCCTGTAGTGTTTCGCTGTAGCTCATTGGCGCGTTTTCCAGTCCGCGGTTCCTGGCTGCGACAAACGCGTGCAGACCGCTGCTTTGTCGCGAGGACGCATGCGTCAGCCAGTGGCACGCCGTGATTGTACGGCGGCCGTGAACCCGGCTTTGAGCGGCGCGGTGTCGTCGACATCCGCTTCCGCACGACCCCTGCCACGAACTCGTCGGGGGTCAATTTAGCATAGGCGGGGCTTGCCCATATGCCGGCCAGCACACCAGACAGAATCGCCGTGGAGTTCGAGCTGCCCTGTTCCACGCGGTAGTTCTCCGGCGGGGCTGCGGCGCCGATCACGCACGCGCTGGGTGCTCCTAGATTAAGTCCAAAGGGGGCCGGACTCGTTCCGGGGGAGATCATGTCGTCGTTACCGATGGGGATGGCCCTGACGATGCGCCGGAAGGTGTAGGCGGCGGGATACCCGGCAGCCGGTTCCCCTCTATTGGGTACGCTGGCGACCACGATGGCGGCTTGTGGCGAGCCTGGACGGTCGGCCACTTCCGCGAAGGCCCGATCGAGCTCCGGGGTGGTCGCGTACCAATGATTGCTGAAGCTCAGGATCCGCGCCCCCATCCTTGTTGCATATTCCAACGCCCGAGCAAGGCGCTTCGGGTCCAGAGCGTCCCGGGTGTGGGATCCGCAACCCACGACTTTGATGATCATCAGCCGGACGGCGTCCGATCCCGGGGCGGCGATCCCCACGCCGTTGTTTCTCTGGGCCGCAATCAGACTCGCCATGAGGGTCCCGTGGCTTACCTGGCCGCGACATTGTTGCGGCGGTGACACGTCCGGCGTGTCATCGACGAAATTCCAACCGTGGAGGTCATCTACGTAGCCGTTGCCGTCGTCATCGACACCGGATTTCCCGTTGAGCTCGGCTTGGTTGGTCCAGAGCTGGTTCCGCAGGTCCTCGTGATCGATGTAGGCACCGTCGTCGAACACCGCCACGATGACCGGTTTGCGTACGGGCTCGGCGGTCCACTCCAGCGACCCCCCGACGTAGTCCACCCACCACAGGTTGCCCGCGCGATAGCCGCAGTCGTTGTCCTGCGGGTCATCCACAGGCAGCGACGGTACCAGGGTCGAACATGTGAGCGGTCGGCAGGCGAGGCTCTCGGTCTGCGCCCGGCTGGGCACAGATCCGAGTGCGAGGCTGGCGATCGCGAGGCACACGCTGGCGGCGCGCGCCACCGCAAACTGCTTCATGCTGCGATTGTAGGCGCCCGGCAGCTCGCTCTGGTTGGAGTTCTTGTCTGCCGGTTTCCGCCAGGGCCGGGCGCAGGGGGGAACCCGCGGACGATGGCTCGTCCGCGGCACTTCCCGCACGCTGCACCATGCAACATCAATTTTGCCCGTGGATGACTCCGTCGTCATCGAGCTGCACCGTGCCGGGAGCGTTGACCGACTCCATCACGATGACCGCCGACGCATCGCCCGTGGTGTTGCGGGGGAAAATGAGCACGTGCTCCAGCTGCCCCTGAATCGTGGCCAGGCCATACCAATGCTCCTGGGCGTACTGGGGCTCGGTGGCCTGCGCGAAGCCGGACATCGCGAGGAAGGGAGAGCTGGATTCCTGGCCGGGAATGCATTCGAAGTCAGCCGGGAGCGAGGTCATCTGCGTGCCGGGCCGGTACACCAGCTGCAGGCCATTCCAGTTGGCAGCCCAGTGGGACGAGCCGGCGTCCTCTGCGACAAATACGTATCCGCCGTTCTGACCGGCCGCGATCTTGAACTTGAGCCCTGCCTGCACTCGCGCGGCGAGGCCTGCGTGAGCCTCGACGCAGTTCTTGCTCACGGTCCATTCCCGGAAAAAGTAGTCCGGGATCCCGCCAGCGGCGTTGGCGGGCGAGTTGGCTGTGAGGCCGGCGAGACAGAACTGGGCTGCAAGAGCGAGTGGCAGAGCGAGTTTGCGCGACATGGAAGTATCCTCGAGAAGTGGAATGGGCGGATGAGCAATCCGCACCTGTTCACTGCTGCGAGAAGCCGGCTTATCTCAGCGGTTGTTGGCCATTGCCCGCGTGCCGGAGGCCCGACGCTGGGTCGCCTCGAGTTGGGCCGCCCCGCTGCTGCAGGCCCGAGGTGGCCCGGGACGCGTACCCCCCACACGGGCCGGCCTCAGAATAGGCGCTTGTCAGATCGAGCTGTCAGGCCAACCGTAGAGCGCAAAGGCCGCCCAGGTGTGGAAGCTCGAGGTGTGCGCCGCGTCGAGTTGGGCACTGCGCAACGCCGCTGCAGCCGTCTGATGCTCGACAAACAGGTGCGTGTAGAACCTCTCCATGAACCGTGCCGTCGCGGCATCATCGACGCGCCAGTAACTGGCTAGCACCGCGGCTGACCCGGCCTGCAGGAAGGCCTGCGCCGGCCCGAGCACACCTTCCCCGGGCAGCAGCCTTCCGCGCGAGGTGTCGCACGCACTGAGCACGACCAGGCGCGATTTGAGCTTCAGACCGAGGATGTCGAGCAGGCCGAACGCCGAGGTGGGTGGGTTCGTTGCCGTGTCCGGAGTCAACGCCAACGCCGACAACCGAGGGCGCTCGGCGTCGACGCGGGCATGAGTGGCAATGTGCAGCAGGTCGACCCCCGTGTTTGCCGCTGACCGCAACGCGCTCGCCACCGCCGCGCATCCCATCAGGATTTCTACATGACTCGAGGGTTGCGACTGCCTTGCGAGCTTTGCAAGCTCCGACACCTCGTCGCGGGTGCCCGGCAATCGAGGCAGATACTCCGTCCAGTCGGAAGCCGCGCGATCGGTTTTTGAGGAGGCGCTCGACCGCCCCTCCGCCGCAGGCGTCTGCGCCTCATGGAGGCACTCGCGCTGCCACTCGGAAAGACGGAATACCGGGTCGCCGATCGCCACGATGCGCGGCGCACCCGCCGAGGAGCGTGTAGCCGGGCGGGCCCGTGTGAGGAACACGGCGGAGGGGGCCACGACCGTTTCCGAACGCTCGACCAACAGAGGCGCGTCCTGCTCGGACGACCACGGGAGAACCGAAAAGGGCACGGTGTGGAGCGAGTCGTCCGGGACAAAGATGATCCGGTGCCCGGAGAGCCTGGAGCGCAGGGGCCACAGCACCAGGCTGGCCAGTCGCTGCGCTGCATCCCGAACGGCGGCTGCGGGCGACTCGGCATCGCGGAGTCGGTCGCGCAGCTGTGCGACTGCCGTGCTGATCTGGGACCGGTCGCCCAGCTCTACGATGCTGAGCACGTCGGCGTCGAGCACGAACGCCAGCATGTTGTGAGAGCCGACGGCGTACTCCACGAGCGTTGCATCGAGCCGCTTCAGCGACTGTTGTATCTGCTCTCGATCCGGCGCGTCGGCGGGTGCGCTCTCGCGCGTCGCCGCCTGTCCGAGCGCATCGATCAGACTGCTGCCCGATTGCGCATCGCCCGTGAGCCGGACCACGTCACGCAGCAGGTGCTGATATCTTGCTGCCGGGGGAGCATCGAAGGAGGACTCGGCATCGCGCGTCTCCTGCGTTTCGGCGTATCGCAGGCTGCGCGCGCGCCCGCGCTCGGAGATCGCAAACGCCTGCCATGACAGCTGCTCGTCGTTGCCAGCCTGCGATGCGAACAGATCGGTGAGGTCCGCGAACACCGTGTGTTGGGTTGCGAGGTAGGTGGCGCGGGTCTCGCCATCCAGCTCATCGATGGGGACGGCTTCGCTCAGGGCGAGCGCGACCTGCAGGGCGTGTCCGGCGTCGGCGTTCTTCCCGGTGGCTCGGTACGCGCTCGCGATCAGTTGTAGCGAGGTGATCGTCTGGTCGAGGTCGCCACGGGCGACGCTCGACCGCAGAGCTTGATAGGCGCTGCCCAAGGCCGCGACGCCGTCTCCCGTCAACAGCTGCGAGCGCACGATGCCCAGGTGCGCCGCACCCCGGTGTTCGTTACCGGAAGGTATCCGGGCCTGGTCGGCAATTCGCAGAGTCTGCTCGAACGAGGCACGCGCTGCCCCGGCATTGCGTTGCTCGAGGAATATCGAGCCGCGCGCGTTGGCGTATCGCATGCGTGCGCGGGCCGTCGATGCGTAAGAGTGGGCCGCGTTGATGCACCGTTCGGCACGTGTCGACTCCCCCTCCAGCTGCAGGGCATCGCCGAGCGACAGCAGCGCGTTGAATACGACGACCTGGTTGTCCTCGGCCAGCGAGGCGGCATCGATCGCATGCTGGCACAGGCGCTCGTGCTCCTGGCGGTCGGTCTCCGCCTCGCGCGGCAGAATCGTGTCGCGGCGCAGATTCGTCGCCTGCAATGCAGGCACCTGGCTGGAGGTTGCAACGCCGGCGAGCAGGTCGGTGCAGTCGAGCGAGGCGGCCTCCGACAGATCGTGCTCGGCGTCGCCGAGAGTCCCGATCTGCACCAGCAGGCTTCCCGCGCGAGCCAGCGTGCGGCGAAACCCCGGGCAATCCCCGAGACGAGCGTATTGGAGCATTGCCTCGGCATGAGTGCGCTCGCTCGCGCTGAACAGCCCTACCTGTCCCTGGAGGTGGCCCAGGTTGTCCTGAATGTCCGCCACCAGCCTCGGGTTGCGCTGTGGGTCCAGCGAGTGCAGCGCATCCGCGTAGGTGGAGAGTGCGAGCGCGTAGTTGCTGCGCTCTTCGGCGAACAGCGCCAGATTCTGACTCGCGGTGCCGTAGCAGTCCCACTCACGGGCTGCGCGGCAACGGCGCGCGACGTCGGCGAAGATCGTGGCAGCTCGATCCTGCCTGTCCAGACTGTATTCGAGAAAACCCGTCTCCACATCCAGATGCAGCAACTCGCGCGCTCCGAGGGAGCTCGCGCTCTCGTAGCGCCGCGCGGCCTCGAGCCGTTCGCGGATCTCAGGCTCCAGGGCCTTCGGACTGCTGCCGGGCAGGTCGATCAGCGCCTTGGCCTGCAGAGCGACCAGCGCGCCGATGTAGACCGGGTCCACGTTGCCAAAATCCTGCAGTGCGAGGCTGGCGAGCGCATAGCTGTCGCGCTTTCGGTCGAAACGGCGGTAGGCCAGCTCCGCCAGCGCATGGCGCGCCCGTGCGGCGTGGCGCCGCAGTCCAAGCTCGTCGTAGCGACGCGCTGCGGCCAGATAGCCGTCGAAGGCGGCTGTCCAGCTCTCCGTGTAGACCGCCTGGGCAGCGTCTGCGAAGGCTTTTTCCGCCTCCAGACGCTGGCGCGTGGATTCGGGGACGAGCTCGGCGGTCGCGCAGACCTCGCCGGCCAGGTCGTGGTCATCCTGGGTACGGACGTGCAGCGTATGTGTCTGCGCCCCCGCAGTGTTCGCCAGCAGCTCGATGGTGCCGATCCGGGCTACGGGCGAAGCGGCTTCTGCCGAGGCGTCCAGGTGGGCTGAGACCGACAGGCCGCGCTCCTGGAGCGTGACCAGCAACCTCCCTGGCTGCGCAGTGGCAATCGTCAGGACCGCCTCTCCCTGTCCTGCGACATGCAGACAGCGCTGCAGCAACGGGGTGGTGGTGGAGTTGGCCTGCGTCCCGCAGCCGGCGAGGTACAGCAGCGCCACGACAGCACATAACCACCGGCCCGGTGCAACGGTGGACCGGAGCGGTGCAGCGCGCAGCGGTGTCTTGAACGACTTCAGGACGACGGATCAACCCGTTTCGACAGCGATCCTTCTACGCCAAGTCGCTGTTCCGTGCCAAGGTCTCGCAGTCCGGGTCGCGGGGTCTTCGCCGTGAGTGCGCCGATCACGGGGCTCGAGCGACTCAGGTATGCTCAGCATGGCCGGATCAGTCGCACCGAAGGCACAGACACCCATGAACAAAAATATCGTGTCCGCTCTGCTGGAGGAGCGCTGGTTCCCGCCTGGAAGCCAGTTTGCCGCCCACGCCCGCGTCAAAGCGCGCGACCTGGAGGCGATGCGCAAACACGCGGCCGAGGATCCACTGGGATTCTGGGCCGAGCTCGCACGGCGCGAGCTCGTCTGGCACAAGCCCTTCAGTGTCGTCCTGGACGACTCCTCGGCGCCGAATTATCGCTGGTTCACGGACGGCCTCCTGAACGTCTCATTCAACTGCCTGGACGTGCACCTGAGCGAGCGCGGCCACAAGTCCGCCATCATCTTCGAGGGCGAGCCGGGCGATACGCGACGCTTGAGCTACCGCGAGCTGCACGCGGAAGTGTGCCGATTCGCGAACGCTCTGCGCGCTCAGGGGGTCAGGCGCGGCGACCGTGTTGTGATCTACATGCCGCTGATTCCCGAGATCGTGGTTGCGATGCATGCCTGCAACCGCATCGGCGCGATTCACTCGGTCGTGTTTGGAGGTTTCTCGGCGCCCGCACTCAAGGATCGGATCGAGGACACCGAAGCGAAGCTGGTCATCACCGCTGACGGCGGTTGGCGCGGCGGCAACGCGGTCGAGCTGAAGGCGGCGACGGATAAAGCGCTCGCCGGCGGCTGCCCGAGCGTACAAAGCGTCATCGTGTACCGCCGCACGGGCAAACCGGTGCCTATGAGGGACGGGCGTGACCACTGGTGGCATGAGGTCATCGAGGGGCACGCGCCCGTCTGCGACCCCGAGTGGGTCGACGCCGAGCATCCCCTTTATCTTTTATATACGTCCGGGTCGACCGGCAAGCCCAAGGGGATCCAACACTCCAGCGGCGGCTACCTGCTGGGGGCCAAGACGACGACCCAGTGGGTGTTCGACCTCCGCGACGACGACGTCTTCTGGTGCACGGCGGACGTCGGCTGGGTCACCGGCCACAGTTATGTGGCGTACGGCCCGCTCGCCGCCGGTGCGACTGTCGTTCTCTACGAGGGCGCCCCGATGACCCCCGACGGGGGACGCTTCTGGAAGATCTGCCAGACCCACGGCGTCTCGATTTTCTACACCGCCCCGACGGCGATTCGCGCGCTGATGAAGCTCGGGGACGAGCTGCCGGCGAAGTACGATCTGTCGCGGTTGCGCCTGCTGGGCAGCGTCGGCGAGCCGATCAACCCAGAAGCATGGATGTGGTACCAGCGCGTGATCGGCGGCGGGCGCTGCCCGATCGTCGATACCTGGTGGCAGACCGAGACCGGCGCAATCATGATCTCGCCGGTCCCCGGCGTGACCGCCACCAAGCCCGGCTCCTGCACCTTGCCGCTCCCGGGCATCGATGCCGACATCGTCGATGATGCCGGCAAGCCGGTCACGCGTGCCGATGCGGGCGGCTACCTGGTCATCAAACGGCCCTGGCCCGCCATGTTGCGCACCATCTGGCGCAACAATCCGCGCTACGTGGCCGGCTACTGGGAGAAGTTCCAGAACCGCTACTACGTCGCCGGTGACAGCGCTCATCGCGACAAGGACGGCTACTTCTGGATCATGGGCCGTATCGACGATGTGTTGAATGTCGCCGGACACCGCCTGGGCACGATGGAGATCGAATCGGCGCTCGTCTCGCATCCGAAGGTAGCCGAAGCGGCGGTCGTCGGCCGGCCGCACGATATCAAGGGCGAGTCGGTGTTCGCCTACGTCGTGTGCCGCGGCCAACGGCCGACCGGCGATAGTTCCGCGCTGGTGGAAGAGCTGCGCCGGTGGGTGGCGCAGGAGCTGGGCGCCATCGCCCGGCCCGACGACATCCGGCTCGCAGACAACCTGCCCAAGACCCGATCGGGGAAGATCATGCGGCGGCTGCTGCGAGCCATCGCGCGCGGCGAGGAGATCTCGCAGGACGTTTCGACGCTGGAGAATCCCGGGATCCTGGAGCAGCTGCGCGGCGAGGATCCCCATGCCCCTGCTACGGCCGGCGCGCCGGGTGCGCAGGCCGGGGCGAAGAAGCCGGCGGCTGGGAAGAAGCGGGCGCCCGCCCGGCAAACGGCGTCGCAGAGCACCGGCAAGAAGCGCGCGATGAAGAAGGCGGCGCCGTCGGCAAAGAAAGCCGCGTCGAAGAAAAAACCCGCGGCAAAGAAACCCGCGGCAAAGAAACCCGCGGCAAAGAAACTCGTCCGTACGAAGCGCACCGCTCGCCGCCGCCGCCGCTGACAGCCCGCCGCCGCCGCTGACAGCTCGCCGCCGCCGCGCACGCATCCCGCGGCGCCAGCGCATTTCTGGGCGATTTGCCCGCAAATGCCCTCTGGCGCGGTGGCCGGTGCTTCCTCCAAGCTTCGCACCGGACAAGGATGGGAGAGACTGATGAGCAGGAAGCTGCCCGGCGCCAATGTGCGCGACCCCTTCGCCGTCGCCTATCTCAACGTGGTGATGGAGGAGGCCGACCAGGAGGAGCTCGTCGCCGCGCTCAGTCGGCTCGCGCGCAGGCGTGGCTCTTCGAGAATCGTCGAGTCGCGGCTCCTCGAGAAAATCGAGTTGAATGCCCAGGCCCTGTACCACGCGCTGTGTCTGCGTGGGAATCCGGAGCTCAAGAGTGCCGCCGCGCTGCTCAGGGCGCTGGGAGTTCGGCTGACGATGCAACCGATCGGGCCGCACGGTCACGGTCACGGTCACGGTGAGGGCCGAGCTTCCTTTCGCCCCCAGAACCGGGCCTGAGCTGCAGCGGCGCAGGCATGGGAGCGTTCCCGCGCGTGCCTGTGCTTCAGCGGCGGGGGGTACAGATCTTGCGGTGGATGGGACTAGCCCCTATCGGCTAGGGCGAAGAGACATAACGAGGCAATCATGGGCCAGGTCATTCATGTTGCTTTCGGCACGGAGCGCGAGTGGGAACAAACTCGCGCCAAGACCGTGGACGGGCTGGTAGCCATCGGCACGTTGTTCGGCGATGACGAATCGTTGATGCGCGCCAAGGCCGATTGCGTTTACCAGATCCTGCGACAGATCGTGGAGGACGTCCCCTCGGTGCAGATCACCACGCGAATGCCGGAAAATCTGTCCGAGGAGCAACTCGATCTGCTGACCGGCGCCATCAAGGACGCTGCGCTGAAGGGAATCGAGATCGCCATGACTCACTCGGTGCAGATCCTGATGGCCTCCATCTACGACCTGTGCACCTCCAAGCTGCAGCGCCGGCCGTCTTAATGGGCGAAAATTTCCAGCGGAAATTTTCGCGGAGGTGAGTCCCTCAGCCAGCCCATGCGGCCGGCAAAAAGCGTGGTTTTTGCCGGCGTGCCGATCGTCCGCAGCCGAGCGTGGAGTCCCTCAGCCAGCCCGCGCGGAGGCGTGGTCGCGTCACTGACCGGTGAGACGCACGGAGTAGGAGACGGTCACGGCATCGCCCACCCACTCGGTCGACTTCCAGTCGCCCTGTCCAACTCCGAACTCGAGGCGTTTGATCGTCGTCTGGCCTGTCAGATAGCTGACGGGCTTGCCTTGCTCAGTGACCGTGCGGAGCGTGAAGGGCACGTGCGTGTCGCGGCTCACTCCACGCAGCGTGAGCTTGCCGACGGCGTCGTAGCCGCTGGCCGTCTTGACGATCTGCGCGGAAGTGAAGCGCGCCTGGGGATATTTGGCGATGTTGAACAGGTCCGCCCCGCGCAACGTGTCGTCGCGCTCCTTGTCACCGCTATCCAGCGAGGTCATGTCGACGACCACGTCGAGCTTGCTCGCGGCAAGGTTGTCGGCTGCGAAGTCGAGGGTGGTGGTGAGCTTCTTGAAGGTGCCTTTGTTCTGCGCGCCTGCCTGGACGAACTCGTACTCCAGCTTGCTCTTCGCCGGGTCCAGCGTGTAGCGAGCCGGCGCGGCCGCCGTTGCCCATGAAGCAGCGGACAGGAGAGAGACAAACAGGGTGATGCGTCGCAACGCGTGGGCCGAGCAGCAGATCATTGGGATCCTCAGGGTGTCTTGGTAAAAGGAAGCATCCGGCGCAGCACATCGTCCTTGAGCACGTAGTGGTGCTTCAAGGCGGCGGCCACGTGCAGAACCACGATCGCGGCGAGTGCCCACGCCAGCAGATGATGGGTCTGCAGCAAGGCGTCGTACAGACGCTGGCTCTTGGGCACCAGATCCGGAAGCTGGATCAGTCCGAACCAGCTGACCGGAAAGCCTCTGGCCGAGGACATGAGCCACCCGGACAGGGGCATCGCGAACAGCAGCACGTAGAGTGCCGCGTGGGTGAAGTGGGCGAGCACCCGCTCGTAGGGCTTCAGATCGTTCGGCAACGGGGGTGTCGGATTCGTCCAGCGCCACAGCAACCGCAGGACCGCGAGGCCGAGGATGGTGATGCCGAAGGACTTGTGGCGGGCCAGGGTGGCGAGCTTCTTCATTCCCAGCGGCAGCTCGCCGGCGATCAGGCCGAGGGTGAACTGAACCAGAATGAGCGCCACGACCACCCAGTGCAGGAGCTGGGCCAACGAGCCCCAGCGCTGGGGAGAGTTTCGTAGTGCCATGCGGCAAGCTTAAGCGTGTGACCCCCGCTTTTAAAACCCTCCGTGCGGGAACGGTTTGCGCCCTGGCGCTGCTGCTCGGCGGGTGCCCGGCACATCCCAGCCGCCCGGGCGCCCCCGCTCAGCAGGCGATTCCCGCGCCAGCGCAACGCGCCCCGGCGCACCTGGGACGCCCCTATGACGTCGTCGCGGGTGAGTCGCTGCTTACCATCCAGGTCTATCGGGGCGGACCGCTGGCCAAGGCCGGACACAATCACGTCATCGCCTCGCACGACCTTGCGGGAACGATCTACATTCCCGCCGACCCGATGCGAACCACGTTCGAAATCCGGCTCCCGGTCGCCACCCTGAGCGTCGATGAGGGCGCGTTGAGGGCGCAGGCCGGCCAGGACTTCCAGGCAGCCGTACCCGACTCGGCCAAAGAGGGCACGCGCGCGAACATGCTGAGTCCGGCGTTGCTCAACGCCCAGCTCTTTCCGCAGATCGTGCTGCGATCGCAGAGCATCGAGAGCGGCGCCGCGCACGGGGATCTGAAGGTGCACCTCGAGGCGGAGGTCCGCGAGGCACTGCATGCGATTCTCGCTCCAGTGCACTACGACCTGCAATCCACGCAGGTCACCATCTCCGGTGAGATGCCTTTGCGGCAGACCGATCTGGGCCTGACTCCCTTCTCCGCGATGCTGGGCGCGCTGCAGGTCGAGGATGAGATGCGGGTGAAGTTCCGAATCGTGGCACGCCCGGCACCGCCTGCCGGCGGCGCCGGGCACTAAGCATCACTTCAGGCCCAGCTCCTTCGCGAGCGCGTCGGCCTTGTACACCTTGTGCAGAGCCTCCGCGATGATCGCGGGATCCACCGCGACCGCGCGATTGAGCTGCGGGTCGAACCAGTAGCTTCCGGAGATCGAGTGGATGTTGCCATCGAACATCAACCCGACGAGGTGTCCGCGTGCGTCGATCAGCGGGCTCCCGGAGTTGCCGCCGACGATGTCGTTGTTGGTGGACAGATTGAACCGGGTGTCGGGGTTGAGCTGCGTGCGCGCAGCGACCCAGCTCTGCGGCACCTTGAAGGGCTCCTGGCCCGTGTTGCGCTCGAACAGGCGGCGCACGTGGGTGTAGGGCTCCACCGGCGTGCCTTTCTCCACCCACCCCTGCACGGTCCCGAAGTTCAACCGCAGGGTGAAGGTCGCATCCGGCGCCACGCTGGTGCCGAGAATCTTGAATCGCGCACGGGCGATCTTCTGCGCCGCCGCTTGCGAGGGTGCTTCGACTTCATCCTCGTAACGCTTGCGCACGGCTCGCGCGGCAGGGTCGACCTGCCGCGCGAGCAGGATCATCGGGTCCTGCGAGGCATCGATCGCCGCCTGCCCGCCGTCCCAAAGCTGCTTGCGCACCTGGGGGTCGCCGAGCCTGGAGCCGGACACCAGACGCTTGGCCAGCGTGTCCGGGGAGTCCTTCGAGAGCAGCTCCCGCACCACCGGATGGTCCGGACCCAGCCACTCGCGCATTCTCTCCAGGAAGAACGACAGCCGTAGATTCTCCAGCTCCGGATAGACGGGGACGGCCGCCTGCAGGCGGCTGTGCAGCCGATCCAGGGCGGTGTCGCGATATTCGCGCAGGCGCTCCTCGTTCGGCTTCGGCCGCTCGGCCGCCGCGCGTACCAGCGCGCGGGCGTAGCCGAACAGCGAGCTGCTGAATCCGGCGCCCTGCTCCAGGTAGGTGTAGGTGAGGGCGATCTGTTGGTCGACGACTTCCGCTCGCTCGATGTCAGCCCAGGGATCGCCGGTGCTCGCGGCGAGCTGCGGATCGGCCGCCACCTTGACGCGCAGCGCTTGCTCCTCCGCTTTCTTGCGCGCGAGCAGCCGGTCATCCAGCAGCGCGTCGAGCTGCTTGCGGCGCACTTTCAGGCTGTTCTCGAGTCCCTCCAGAGGTTGCGCCACGATCCGCTCGGCCTCCGCGCCGGTCTTGCCGTACTGGATCAGCCGGCCGCGCAGCTCGGAGTTGCGCACCAGGTATTCCGGCAGCGCGACATCACGCAGCTCCTCGAGCTGCGCAACCGTGAGCAGCCGGTCGGTCGAGCCGGGATGGCCGGATACGAAGACCAGCTCTCCGGGCTGCGGCCCCGCCACATCGATCTGCAGATGATTGAGCGGAATGACCGGCTTGCCGTTGGCGTTGTAGGCGCGCAGCACCGACATGTCCAGGCACCAGCGCGGAAACTGGAAGTTGTCCGGGTCCCCGCCGAAGGCGGCGATGCCGTATTCCGGGGCGAACACCAGCCGCACGTCATCGTAACGCTGGTATTTGTAGAGCCAGTACTGGCCCCCCTGATAAAGATCCACCGACTCGCACTTCAGCCGCCCGCTCCTGGAGGCCCGGCTGGCGGTCTCGCACTCCTGCTCGAGCTGCGTGAGCGTCCGCTTGCGCGCATCGTTGGCGCTCTTGGCGTCCAGGTTGCGCGTGGCGCTCTCGACCTTCGCGGTGACGTTCTCCATCTCCATCAGCACATCGGCGAATTGCGTGCGGCAATGCAGCTCCTGCTCGCGGTTCGCCGCGAGGTAGCCGTTCTGGAACAGATTGTTGTTGCCGGTGGAGTTCTCATCCAGGCAGGCCGCCGAGCAATGGTGGTTGGTGAGGATGAGGCCGCTGGCGGAGACGAACGAGGCGGTGCAGTTCGAGAGGCGCAGGGTCGAAGTGCGCACCCTGTCCAGCCACGCCGGCGTGATGTCCGCGCCGTATTTCTGCTTGACCAGATTTGCCGGAAAGTCGTGGAAGGTCCACATTCCCTCATCGGCGAGCGCCGGCGTGGCCGCCGACAGGATGAGGAGGGCGAGCCAGGTGAAACGCATGAGCGTCCTTTCTTGAAAGTAGGTGCGATCCGCGCGACGACCGGCGGATCAATGGGTCAATTATGCTCCAACCGTTCGTTGCGCTGCTCGGCACGCATATCGTGTGCGCTCTGGCAAGCCCCATTCTGTTCTCGTTGCGCGCCTGGCGAAGCATCCGTGGACGCGATCCCGCGCGAGGTTGGCTGCGCGTCACGCCTCATGTCGTGGACACCCTGCTGCTGCTCGCCGGTATCGGACTTGCGTTTCTGATTCGGCAATATCCGTTCGTGAACGGTTGGTTGACGGCGAAGCTGTTGGCGCTGATTGCGTATGTCGGTGCGGGACATGTTGCAGTGCGCAGAGCGCACAGCACGCGCGGCAAGGTGGGCGCGTGGCTGCTGGGACTGGCGATCGTGCTTTACATCTACGCGGTCGCTGTCAGCAGGGACCCGTTGCCAGGTCTCGGGGTGTACTGACGGACGTGGTAGGGCGCGCCGACCCGGCGCGCGTGGGCCCTGTGATCCAACGACACGGGGTCCAACGACACGGGGTCCAACGGCGCGAGCGTCATTCCTCCTCGTGAAGCAGCAGCAGGACCGTGCCTTCAGGAGCCTCGAGCATCGCGTTGGCGCCCGCAGGCACCCCGCGTGGCAGCTCGGATGAGAGAGCGAGGCCCAGCTCACGCAGATGAGCGATGCGCGCCGGCATGTCGGGATCTCGGAACACGATCATGGGAACGTCGCAGGTGCGGGGCCGATGGAAGGCGAGATCCAGATGATCGCTCGTCAGGGGCAGGTGCACATAGGGCGATTCGGCCTCGTCGGTCGCGACGAAGCCGAGGGGTTCCCAGAACCCCTTGGCCGCCTCGAAATCGGTGACCGGCAGGCTGACCTCGCCAAAATACCCGCACAGCGAGACCTCCGTCGGCCGGCGGGTCACCGGGGAGTAGGTGCGCGCCTCGAGCACCGCGACGGTTTGGCCGAACGGATCGCTGAAGGCAATCTCGTTGAACATCTCCTCTCCCGTGTGGCACACCGACAGCTCGATGTTGCGGGCGGCAAAGTCGGCCAGATGCTCGGCAATGCCCGGACGCACGAACGTGAGCGTCGCAGAGGGACCCCGGCGTTGGTGCAGGCCGAGAAACAGCCTGCCGTCGGTCAACACACCGTACGGATGCTGCCAGGTATCGCTGGTCGTCGCCTGCGTGAAGCCGAGGCGCTCATAGAATTCGACCGACTCGCGGATATTCGCGCTCGCCAGACCGACTTCATGAAAGTGTCCGAGCACGCGCTGCGGAGGGCGGCGGTCAGGCGGAGGCGCCTCGAGCAGCACCGGCCGGCAGCCGGCCGAGCTCCTCGTGGGTCCATCCCTGGCAGTGCTGGGCGATCAGGGCCGCCAGGAAGCGGGCGTGGTCCGCGCCGGCATTGAGTGCCGGGACGTACTCGAAGCGCTTGCCGCCGGCTTGCATGAAGGCGTCCCGGTTCTCCATGTCGATCTCCTCGAGGGTCTCGAGACAGTCGACAGAAAAGCCCGGACAAACGACCGTCACCTCGTGCACCCCGCGGCCGGGCATGTCCCCGAGAACCGCGCTGGTGTAGGGCTTGAGCCAGCCAGCCAGTCCGAAACGCGACTGGAAGCTGACGCTCCACTCGTCCTCCCGCAGCAGCAACTCGTCCGCCAGCAGGCGTGCGGTTTTCTGACACTTGCAGAAGTACGGGTCGCCTTCATGGAAGTAGCGTTCGGGGATGCCGTGGAATGACATGAGCAGGTGGCCCGTGCGTCCCTTCGCCTCCCAGTGTTGGGTCACACTGGTTCGCAACGCCTCGATATACCCCGGCTCGTCGTGGTATTCGGCAATGAAGCGCAGCTCCGGAAGCCAGCGCCAGCGTCGCAGCTCGCTGTTGACTTGATCGTAGACGGCACCGGTGGTGGAGCCGCAGTACTGCGGGAACAGCGGCACAACCAGAATGCGCTGCGCACCGCACGCTCGCAGGCGCCCCAACGCCTCCGACACCGTGGGCTCGCCGTAGAGCATTCCGATCTCGACCGACAGCGGAGCCAACATATGCTGAGCGAGCTTGCCGATGAGCTCAGTGCGCAGCCGCTCGGACAGGTGGAGGAGCGGGGAGCCGGCGGCCGACCAGATCTTGCGGTACTTGCGTGCCGAGCGGCGTGGTCGGAAGGGGAGGATCAATCCGTACAGGATCGGGAGCCACAGCGCCCGCGAGGTCTCGATGATGCGCGGATCCGAGAGCATCCGCTGCAGGAATTTCCGCACGTCGCGCGGCTCGGACGAACGGGGGGTGCCGGAGTTGACCAGCAGCACGCCGATACGCTCTGCGGCATCGTGGTGGAAATCCGGGGAGCTGACGTAACGCATGGGCTGAACTATGGGACCGCAGGGGTGATCAGGCAATGCCCGTACACAGGTACTTGATCTCAGTGTAGTCAAGAATTCCATAGCGGGAGCCTTCCCGTCCCATTCCCGACTCCTTGACACCCCCGAAAGGCGCGACTTCGGTGGAGATGAGCCCTGTATTGAGCCCCACGATGCCGTATTCGAGCGCTTCCGCCACCCGCCAGGAGCGCCCGAGGTCACGGGTGTAGAAGTACGCCGCGAGGCCGAATTCCGTGTCGTTGGCCATTGCGATCGCCTCCTGCTCGCTCTGGAAGCGGAACAGGGGGGCTACCGGACCGAAGGTTTCCTCGCGCGCGAGCAGCATCTCGCGCGTCGCGTTCGTGAGGATGGTGGGCTCGAAGAACGTCCCTCCGAGTGCGTGGCGCTTGCCGCCGATAGCGATACGCGCGCCTTTCGCTACGGCGTCGGCAATATGCTCCTCGACCTTTGCCAGCGCCTGGGCATCGATCAGCGGGCCCTGATCGGTCGCCCCTCGCAAACCGTCTCCGACCCGCAACTTGGAGACCGCTGCGCTCAGCTTGGATGCGAAGCTGTCGTACACGCCGTTCTGCACGAGCAGGCGGTTCGCGCACACACAGGTCTGGCCCGTGTTGCGGTACTTGCTGGCGATCGCGCCGGCCACCGCCGCATCCAGGTCCGCATCGTCGAAGACGATGAAGGGTGCGTTGCCTCCTAGCTCCAGCGAGA
>DATNEN010000263.1:0-12000 GCA_035552975.1 Steroidobacteraceae bacterium | reverse complement strand
GTGGTACCGGCCACCGCGCTGTTCCCAGTGGGCGCCGTGCCAGTGATATCCGCGTCGTTCGCGGATGTAGTGTCCGTCGGTCCACACATGCTGATGGCCATTCCAACGCCAATAGCCGGGGGCCCACACGTAACCCAGGCGCACCGCGGGCTCGATGACCACACGCGGAGGCGGAGGGGCTACAGCCACGTCAGCGTAGTAGCCTCCAGCGGGTTCCACCACGCATGCGGACAGTGTTCCCAGGGTCACAGCGGCCAACGCCGCCAGTACGGTAGTGCGAAGCTTCATATCTACCTCCTAGCTTCAGATAACGCTCGAGCGCCGCAAAAGATTACTTCCGAGCCTGCTCCCACTGCCTCACCCTCCTGCCGGATAATCGCGGAGCCGGCCTGAACAGATGCTGTATCGCAACCACCAGGTGACCAATGAAAACAACAGTCCTCTCTCTAGCGGCCTGGGCCGCCTTGTGCGTGTCGGGATTTGCCGCTGCTCAGCCGCCCGGGCCGCCTCCGGTAGTGCGGGGCACGGTCATCAAGCTCGCTGGCGACACCCTCACCCTGAAGACGAATGCGGGCAAGACCGAGACCATCGCCCTGAACAAGGATTGGCGCGTAACGGTCCTGAAGCCCGTCGATGTGGCGACGATCCAGCCCGGCAGTTTCATCGGTACGGCCGAGATGCCGCAGAAGGACGGCACCGGCCGCTCACTGGAGGTGCACGTGTTTCCTCCGGGCGTAAAGGCCGGGGAGGGGCACTACGGCTGGGACTCCAAGAAAGGCTCGATGATGACCAACGGGACCGTGGGCAAAGTGACCGCAACGCCCAAGGGGCGTGAGCTCGACGTCGACTACCCCAATGGTCAGCGCAAGATCGTCGTGCCGCCCGGTGTGCCGGTGGTCGAGTTCACCGACGGCGATCGTTCGCTGATCAAACCGGGCATTCCGGCGTTTCTGATCGCACCGCCGGCGAAGGACGGGACGCTGACTGCAGGGGGTATCGTGATCGGCGAGAATGGCGCCAAGCCGCCGATGTAGCGCTGGGGCGACGAGCCTTACATGAGTCGTGTCCTCTCGCGCCAACCGCTCTCCGATCGGGCCGTGGCCGACGGACGCATCGCCTTCTACCGGCATCCACTGACGGTGCGCCTGACCCATTGGGTGAACGCGCTATGCCTCTGGTTGCTGTTGATGAGCGGCCTGCAGATTCTCAACGCCCATCCGGCGCTCTACTGGGGGGAGATCTCGAGGTTCGATCGGCCCTTTCTGAGCTTCGGCTCCGGTGACGGGCCGGCGTTTCCGGCCTGGATCACTCTGCCGGGGTTCCAGGATCTGGCCGGGGGGCGCAGCTGGCACTTCTTCTTCGCCTGGTTGTTCGTTCTGAACGGCCTGGTCTATCTGGGCTATGCGCTGGGCAGCGGAAGAGTGAGCCGCGTGCTGGCTCCCGAAAGGGAGCAGCTGCGCCACATCGGGCGCTCGTTCGCAGATCATCTGCGTCTGAGGTTCCCGCACGGGGAAGCTGCTCGCCGCTACAACGTGCTGCAGAAGTTGAGCTATCTGATCGTGCTCTTCGGCCTGCTCCCGTTGATGCTGCTGACCGGTCTGACCATGTCGCCCGGGATGGATGCGCGCCTGCACTGGCTGACGGCACTGTTCGGAGGCCGCCAGTCCGCCCGGAGTGTGCATTTCTTCACCGCCGCGGCGCTGGTGACGTTCTTTCTGATCCACATCCTCGCCGTGCTGGCGGCCGGGCCGCTGAACGAGATGCGCTCGATGGTGACCGGTTGGTTCGTGATCAAGACGGAGAAACGCCCGTGAGCTCAGTGACTCGGCGCCGCTGGCTGCAGCGGACTGTGACCGCCTTGGGTGGGTTGACGATGGGGGCCTGCGACCGCATTGCTGAGTCCCCGCGTGTCAACTCGACCCTCGATTGGGCGGAAGAGGTGAATCACAGAGTGCAACGCGTCCTCCTCGGAAGGAAGGCGCTGGCGCGCGAGTACACCGACAAGGACATCTCGCGCGAATTCCGCGCGAATGGCACGACGAACCCCGATACCGAGCAGTACAACGCTCTTGCCAAGGGTGGCTTCGTCGACTGGAAGCTCGCCGTCGGCGGGCTCGTCGAGCGGCCTCTGCAGTTGTCGCTCGAGGAGTTGCGAAGCATGCCCCCACGGACTCAGATCACGCGACACGATTGCGTCGAGGGATGGAGTTGCATCGGCAAGTGGAAGGGAGTCCAGCTGAGTCGTGTCATCGAGCGCGCGGGGCTGAAGCCCGATGCCCGCTTCATCGCCTTCTATTGTGCCGACACACTCGAGCTGACCCTCGACGGCACCGGCCAGTACTACGAGACCATCGACCTGGTGGACGCGCTGCATCCCCAGACGCTGCTCGCGTATGACATGAACGATCGCCCTCTAGACGTCCCTCACGGGGCGCCCCTGCGGCTGCGCCTGGAGCGCCAGCTCGGGTACAAAATGGCGAAATACGTCATGCGGATCGAGGCCCTGGAGAGTTTCGAGAGGCTCGGCCGGGGCAAGGGCGGCTACTGGGAAGATCGCGGCTACCAGTGGTACGCCGGCATTTAACGCAGGACTCCCTGCTTCATCCGCTCGATGCGCTCGAAGTCGATCGCGGCGCCCAATCCCGGTCCGCGCGGCGCGTGCACCAGGCCCTGGGCGTCGACAGTGATGTCCTCGATGAGCCCGTACTTGTTGGAGGCATCCGGGAGCAGCACCTCGAAGTACTCGCAGTTGCGGATCGCCATCGCCACGTGCAGGTTGGCGACGTTGTTGAGCGAGTTGCAGCCGTGGTGGATCTCGTAGTTCATGCCGAACGCCTCGGCCAGGTGGGCGGTCCTGATGCAGGTGGTGATACCGCCTTTGAAGCAGACGTCCCCACGCAGGTAGTCGGTGGCCTGCGCCAGCAGCCACGGGCTGTATTGATCGAATCCGCCCCAGGGCATCTCGGTAGCCATGACGGGCACGCGCACCTGCTGCTTCAGCTTCACGTACCCCTGGATGTTCCACTCGGACAGCGGGTCCTCGTACCAGTGGAAGTCGAGCTCCTGGATTGCGTGACCGACGCGCACGGCCGCCGGATAATCGTACGTCCAGGTGGCATCGAGCATCAGCGGATAGTCATCACCGACGGCCTTGCGAACCGCGGTACACACCTTGATGTCTTGCTTCCACGGATGTGGAGGATGGAGCTTGTAGGCCTGCCAGCCGTTTGACTTGTAGTGGAGCGCCTGCTCCACGTATTCCTCGGTCGAGGTGAGCACCTGCGAGCTTGCGTAGGCGGGCAGGCGGTCGCGGTAGGAGCCCAACAGTTGATGAATCGGCAGGCCGGCGATCTTGCCCGCCAGGTCCCACAGAGCCACGTCGATGGCGCCGATGGCCTGGGTGAGCGGCGCGCGGCCGCGCCCCCAGAGGCGGTGGTAGAGCCGTTCGCGATCCAGGGGGTTCTGTCCCATCACCACCGGTTTGAGCAGGGCGATGAGGTTGGGGCCGTCGACTTCGGCGCCCCGGTTGGCGGCGCCGAGAAAAGCGTGGCCGGTCAGCCCTTCGTCGGTGCCGATCGCCAGCAGGCCCAGCGTACAGGAGCCGCTCGAGAAGGGGATGTCAGGTCCGTAAGTAACGCGCGGCAACCCGTCCCACGTGAACAGCGTGAGAGTGACATCGACGATTTTCATCCTTCCCCCGTGGCAGGCGCGCTACGCCGCGGCGTGCTGGGCCTCCTCCCCGGACGTCAGACGTCCCTTGTCGACGTACAGGCGGCGCGAGGCATGGTCTGCGGCGCGCGAGTCGTGGGTGACCATGATAATCGTCTTGCCGTGCTGGCGGTTCAGGATCTGCAGCAGCTCCAGGATCTCCTCGGCCGTCTCGCGATCGAGGTCACCGGTGGGCTCATCGCACACCAGCAGGGTAGGGTCGGCGACGATGGCGCGCGCAATGGCGACGCGTTGCTGTTGCCCTCCGGAGAGCTCGGCGGGTTTGTGCTTGGCGCGGTCCGCGAGTCCGACGACGGCGAGCGCCGCAGCGACGTTCTTCTTGCGCTGACTGCGCGAGAGGTTGGTGAGCAGCAACGGCACTTCCACATTGCGCTCGGCACTGAGCACCGGGAGCAGGTTGTAGAACTGGAAGATGAATCCGATGTGGCGGGCGCGCCATTTGGCGAGCTGACCGCTGGAGAGCCGGTCGATCCGCTGTCCGGCGACGTTCACCTCGCCCTGGTCGGGTCGGTCGAGTCCGCCGATGAGATTCAGCAAGGTGGTCTTGCCAGAGCCGGAGGGGCCCATGAGCGCGAGGAATTCACCGGCGGCGACCTCCAGGTCGATCCCGTGCAGCACCTCGACCTTCTGCTTGCCGCGCGTATAGCGCTTGACGACGTTCTTGATCGAAACGATGGACGCCATGCGATCTCCCTCCGTTGCGACTTCAAGTGCTGCTCTGACCCGCTCGCAGCAACGTTGTTCCCCGCGGCAGGTCAGTCGGCACGAGGCCGCCCTCCGGGCGTCATGGGTGCGCGCGTGCCTGCCTAACCTGCCGGAGGGAAGTCTACAGGGGCGGCGTCACGCTGTCTGCGAGGCTTTCACTCCAGTCATCCGCTGGAAGCCACGCTTCGGCGCCTTTGACGAGCGCGCCTTGCGGGTATCATTCCCGGCCGTGCGCAAGCTCGACAGACCCGCCGGCGGCAAAGCGATCGATCCGGGATCTCGGCCGCTGCGCGGTTTGACCGCCCGCGAGCTGACGGAACGCCTGGAGAAAGCCCTCGCGGCGGGCGATGGTGTCGCAGGGGCGCACTGCATCCACGAGTCGTGGATGCGGGGAGAGTTCGCCGCCAACATCGAGACGGCGCTGCAGCGCCTGTGGGAGCGGGCCGCGCGGTCGATTCCCGAGTGGCTCCCCATGCGTCACATCGACTGGCTGGCCGCCGCCTACGAGGTGGCGGGGCAGTTTCGTGCGCGGCGCGGCGGCCGCTCCAACATCTACCTGGTGTTGCTGGACTACGCGGACCGGCGCGACGGCCCGCATGGGGTGTATGTTGGAATGAGCCACTACTCCCCCGCACGGCGCTTCGAGCAGCACAAGGCGGGAATTCGCGCCGCCGGAAGCGTCCTGAAGCGCGGCATCGAGGTGTTGCCGGGCCCGGTCCTGCACCTGCAGCACATCTCCCGCGACGAGGCGGAGGCGATCGAGGCTTCGCTGGCGGAAGCGCTGCGCGCGACCGGAATCATCGTGACCGGCGGGCATTAGTCGAGCGGCGGTGTTGCCTGGCTCCATGTCAGGCGGCGTGACCGATCGTCGGGGCCGCTAGTCCTGAATGTGGTAGACGCCGGCGCCGAGGCGCAGGGTCTCCTCGCTCGGCTCGGGCCCGGCTTCGTGACGTACCAGCCAATCATCGACCCGTTCCAGAAACGCCTGGCCCTCCCGGTTGAGGAACTGGCGGAACTCCGGCAGGGCGCTCGCGCGGATGCGGATGTTGGCGGCGGAGCGTTCGAAGCGTGTCGCGTGGTGCGGATTGCGAGTGAGATTGTGAACGTAGGTCGTCGCGACGTCGGCGAGCACCGTGCCCCAGAGGCGGATCAACTGCTCGTCCATCTTGTGGGGGATATAGGCTCGCTGCAGGGCTTCGAGCTGACTGTCGGCGGTGACACGCACGGCACCGGCGCTGCGCAGCTCCTTCAGCAGCGTCGAAGGACGCACGTCGCTGGCTCCGCAGCGCCGCACCAGGGCGGCGAAACTGGCTCCTTCGCCCTCCATCGCCAGCAGAGCCGGCTTGCCATCGGGACGCAGAAACTCAGCGTCCTGGTGCCAGGCGGCCAGCACCAGGGAGGCCTTCGAGACGTACGCCGTCCAGCCCTCCGGGGCCGTCGCGATGCGCTCGCGCTGCTTGCGCACCTCGCGGCGCGCCAGGCCCGTCAGGACTGCGGTGCGGGAGACGTTGGTGGGGCGTCCGCGCTTGCCGAACTGGCGGGTGGCCACTTCGACATAAGTTGTCTTGGCGAGCGCGGCGAAATCCTTCCACGTGATCCCGCAGCGGATCAGGACGTGGATCATGGGTTTCAACCATTGCCGCGTTGCCGACAGAACCTGCGAGTTGGAAGCCGCGCCCATGGGCGGAACTATCGCACAGGCGAGGCCCGCGCAATGCAGGTACAGTCGACAAAGGCTCTTTGCTGCAGTGCTTACCTAGCGCTCGACGAAGGCCCGCTCGATGACATAATCGCCCGGTTCGCCGATGTGCGCGGAGATCTTGAAGCCGTGCGAGTCCAGCAGCGCCTGGGTGTCGGCCAGCATCGCCGGGCTACCGCACACCATGACCCGGTCCGTCTGACTGTCGATCGGGGGCAGGTGCAGGTCCTTGAACAGGCGTCCCGACTCGATCAGCTCGGTCAGGCGACCGCGGTTGCGGTACGGCTCGCGCGTGACGGTGGGGTAATAGTGCAGTCGCTTCGCCGCCTCGCCCAGGAACTCGTGCTGCTTCACCTTCTCGACCAGGCTGCCCACGACCGCGCTCTCGCGGATCCAGCGCACGCCATGGACGAGCACGACGTGCTCGAAACGCTCGTAGACCTCGGGATCCTTGATGACGCTCATGAAGGGCGCTGCGCCGGTCCCGGTGCTCAGCAGGTACAGCCGCTTACCCGGCTTCAGATCGTGCAGGACGAGCGTCCCGGTGGGCTTGCGGCTCACCAGGACCTGATCTCCCTCGCGGATGTGCTGCAGGCGGGAGGTGAGCGGGCCATCGGGCACCTTGATGCTCAGGAACTCCAGGTGCTCCTCGTGATTGGCGCTGGCGATGCTGTATGCGCGCAGCAGCGGGCGGCTATCGACGTGCAGCCCGACCATCACGAACTGGCCGTTCTCGAAGCGCAGACCCGAGTCGCGAGTGGTGGTGAAGGTGAACTGGGTGTCTGTCCAATGGTGTACTTTGAGTACCTGCTCAGTGCCAATCGCCGCCAAGATCGCCTCTTCCTGTCAGTGAATTCGGATGCGAAATGTTACCTAAGTGGCCGCCGCTGACGAGGTCTTTCGGGGCATGGCCTCATAGCCCCGCGTTATACCCGTGGGGGCCATGGAGTCCGTAAACCCATGAGCGAGAAGCCTTTTCCGAGCGATCGGGGACCTGCCGGCGGCGCTCCCCTCAAGGGCCGGACGCTGTTCATCACCGGTGCCAGTCGAGGCATCGGGCTCGCCATCGCCCTGCGTGCCGCGCGCGATGGCGCCAACGTAGTCATCGCCGCCAAGTCCGCGCAAGCGCACCCCAAGCTCCCCGGGACCATCTTCACGGCGGCTGCACAGATCGAACAGGCTGGCGGACACGCGCTGCCGCTCGCAGTGGATGTCCGCCAGGACGAGCAGGTGGCGGCGGCGGTCGAGCAGGCCGTTGGGCGCTTCGGGGGAATCGATGTGCTGGTGAACAATGCCAGCGCCATTTCCCTGACGGACACGGCCCACACGCCGATGAAGCGCTTCGACCTGATGCATCAGGTCAACGTGCGCGGCACCTTTCTCTGCTCGAAGCTGTGCCAGCCGCATCTGGCGCGCTCCCCGAACCCCCACATTCTCACGCTGTGTCCGCCTCCGGAGCCTGCGGAGCGCTGGTTCGCGCCGCACCTGGCCTATTCGCTGTCCAAATACGGAATGAGCCTGTGCGTGCTCGGTCTGGCGGGCGAGCTGCGCTCGCAGGGTATCGCGGTCAATGCCCTCTGGCCGCGCACAATCATCGCCACCGCAGCCTTGCAGGTGGCGATGGCAGGGCTGGGGGAAGAGCATCGTCGGCGCGCACGCAGCCCGGAGATCATGGCCGATGCCGCTCACATCATCCTCAGCCGCCCCAGTGCCCAGTTCAGCGGGCATTTCTGCATCGACGAGGAGGTGTTGCGCTCGGTGGGCGAGACGGACTTTTCACGGTATCGTCCCGAGGGCGTGTCCGAAGACCAGTTGCTGCCCGATCTGTTTCTGTGATCCGCTGGTGCGCGCGCCGCGCTGCACAATAGCGTCTGACGCACAGGGAGGTTAGATTCCAGTGACGACGCTCGAAACCTTGGCACACGAGTTGCGCCAACCGCTGTCGGCGATCCTGAGCAACGCTCAGGCGGCGCAGCGACTGCTGGCTGCGGGTGGACGCGCCGCGGGGGAGGTGCGCGAGATCCTGGAGGATATCGTCGCCTGCGACAAGCGCGCCGCCGCCCTGCTGCGACACCTGGAAGAGGCACTGCGAGCGAGCACGCGGGCAGGCGAGCAGCCGGAGTCTTCGCTATTGCGCCGGGCGCAGGGAGAGCAGGTATGAGCCTATCGGCCGACACACTGTATATCGTCGACGACGACGCCCAGGCACGCGCGGCGCTCGTCCGCCTGTTGCGGGCGGCGGGCTACCAGACACGCGCTTTCGGATCGGCGAGCGAGTTTCTGGAGGCCCACGCGCATCTCGAGCGCGCTCCCGGCTGCCTCCTCCTCGATCTTGCCATGCCGGAGATGAGTGGCCTGGAGCTGCAGCAGGCCCTGTGCAGAGCCGGCTGCCGCCGCCCCATCGTGTTCCTGAGCGGCCGGGGAGACATTTCCAAGAGCGTGCGCGCCATGAAAGGCGGCGCCGTCAACTTTCTCACCAAGCCCGTGGATGCGCGGGAACTCTTCGCCGCCGTGGAGGAGGCCCTGGCGATCGACGCCGCGGAGCGCTCGGCCTGGGTCGTACGGCATGGGGTCGTGGAGCGCATCGCCACTCTGACTCCCCGCGAGCGTCAGGTCCTCGGTCAGCTCGTCTCCGGGAAGATCAACAAGCAGATTGCCGCGGCCCTCGGAACTGCCGAGAAAACGGTCAAGGTCCACAGGTCGCGGGTCATGCGCAAGATGCACGCGGGCTCGATCGTGGAGCTGGTGAAACTGGCCTCGCTGGTGGGCATCCAGTCCGGCATCTCCCCGCTGCTCGGTGCGAGTGCGCCAACCGCGCCAGCCGCGGTGCAACCCAGCAGACATTAGTCGGGTCCACAATTCCGGCGCGACGCAGGCTCCCCGCCATCTCCATCAGGGTCGCCATCCTGTCGGCCCGTGGGACCAATGGCCAATTGTCGGCTGTTGGGATCGGCGCATCATCAATCTTCCGGCTCTCGCGCGTGCGCGCGACTTCCGGAGGTAGCACTGCTTCGCAGAAGTTCGGCCGCCACGCGATCGGGCTTCGGCCGTGCCAAGGAAGGGAGCGGGCGGAGGTGGTGCCCCGCGCTGTCGCATCGGCCCCATGCGGGAGGGGGAAGGGAGTCCCTCTCTCCCTCGGGCCCCATCAGCGCGCGTCCAACACCTCGCCGGCGGATTCGCGCGTTGCGCTTCGGGCGACTCGCTGAACGGCCGCGAGCAATTCCGTTTCGTCGAAGGGCTTGGCGAGGTGTTCCCTGAAGCCCGCGGCTATACAGCGTGCGACATCGTCTTTGAATACGCGCCCGCTGATGGCAATCGCCGGAGGGCTCGCCGTGACGCCTGCTGCGTTGCTCGCAGCCATGCGTCCCGGCAGCTCCAGTCCGTCGCCGTCGGGCAGCGTGAGGTCGCAGACGACGATGTCGAACCTCCTGCCGTTGGCCGCCGCGTCCTGGAGGGCGCGCTCCGCGCTGGCGAGATCGGCAGTTCTGATGACTGTGTGTCCATGACTTGCCAGCAAGCGCTGGCAGGCTTTGGCGATGGCCTCGTGATCATCGATGAGCAGGATGCGCAGCGTGTCGGGTGAGGGGTTTCCCCCAGCGTCGGGGCCTAATGAGTCGACGGTCTCCGGCGACATGGAGTGCGACTCGTCCACGGTTGCCGCCGCGGCGTCAGCGATGCGCGCTCCCAGGGAGAGGGGAAGGGTTCTGCGCCGCGCCGGGGTGAGATCGCTGAGCGGCAGCCGGAAGGTGAAGGTCGCCCCTTGCCCTTCACCGGCGCTCGCGGCGGAAATCGCTCCCGAGTGCAAGGACACGATTCGATGGGCGATGGCAAGCCCCAGTCCCAGCCCCTGGCCGGGGTGCGACTCGAATTGACCTTGCCAGTACCGCTCGAACAGGTGAGGAACCGCTTCGGGCCGGATGCCGCGTCCGGAGTCGCTCACCTGTACCTCCACATCGGCCGCACGACGCCCACAGCGAATCTCGATCCGGCCGCCGGCGGAGGTGAAGCGGATGGCGTTGGAGAGCAGGTTCCAGAGCACCTGTTGCAGTCGCTCGGGATCGCCCTCGATCGGGCCGCAGCCCGGCTCCAGGTCCGAGAGCACACTGACTCCCTTCGCCAGGGCGATCGGTTTGAAGGAGTCGATGACGAGGCGGATGAGCTCGGAAAGGCAGGGCAGGGGTTGCAGCTCCACCCGCATCCGCCCGGTGACGATGCGCGCCATGTCCAGCAGATCGTCGATCAGCCGACGCTGGATTCTCGCATTGCGCTCGATGAGGTCCACGGCGGCGCCGTCCGCCGCGTTCAGGCGGTCGCTCTTGAGCAGCGCCGTCCATCCCATGATGGCCATGAGGGGGCTGCGCAGCTCGTGGGAGAGCATCGCGAAGAAGTCGTCACGTGCTCGATTCGCTCGTTCCGCAGCTTCGCGTGCACGCCGCTCAGCGGTGCGCAGTCTCGCCTGCGCCAGTCGGGCATCGACGCGAGCCATGAGCTCGCGGGCCGAGAACGGTTTGATGACATAGTCGTCGGCACCGGCCCGGAGGGCTTCTTCTGAAGCTTCCTCACCCGCGCGCGCGCTCAGCAACATGACGGGCAGCGCACTGGAGCGCGGGTTGCCGCGCAGCAGGCGTAAGAGCCCAAATCCGTCGAGCCCGGGCATCATGACGTCGGCGATCACCAGATCCGGAACACTGCGTGCGATCTGCTCCAGCGCGACGGAGCTGTCGGGGGCGGTGTCGACCCGCCATTGTTTGCCGAGCAGTCTGCCCAGGTAGTCGCGCATGTCAGCGTTATCGTCCACGACCAGAATCCGGGCGGATGCAGCGGGGCTGTCGCGCTCGGGGCGGCTTCCGTGCTCGAGCGGCCTCGCAGGTTGAGGAGACTGCATACCGCGGGAGAAATTCGGCAGCCATCCCAGTGCCTCCTCTACGAACGGCAGGGCACCAGTGTCGGCTCGGGCGGGCTTGGGCGCGGCGCCGATCCGGTCGGGCGGGAGATGCAGGCAGCCGCGCGGCAAACGCACGATAAAGCTCGTTCCGCGACCCAGCTGACT
Source organism: Steroidobacteraceae bacterium (assembly GCA_035552975.1). GTDB lineage: Bacteria > Pseudomonadota > Gammaproteobacteria > Steroidobacterales > Steroidobacteraceae > 13-2-20CM-66-19. The sequence continues at coordinate 817 of DATNEN010000263.1, read as the reverse complement.
GTGAGCCTGAACGGTTCCAGAGTGGAGCTTTACGAGCTCCTGCACGAGCGATAACCCGATTCCGGAGCCTTCGTGCGTACGCGACTGCGGCGATCGCCCACGGAAGAAGCGTTCGAACAGCCGCGGAAGATCCTCTGCGGCGACTCCACATCCGGTGTCGGCAATCTCCAGCTCGATAGAGTCCCCAGCGGTGTGCAGCTTGACGCTCACCTCGCCATAGAGAGTGAACTTGAACGCATTCGAGATCAGGTTGAGAACGATCTTCTCCCACATGTCGCTGTCGACGAACACCGGCTCGGGCAGCGGCGGGCACTCGATCTGGAGCTTCACGCCCGCGCGCTCGAATGCGGAGCGGAACACGCTGGCCAGGTCGGCCGTGACGAGGGCCAGATCCACGGGCTCGTAGGCAGCCTCGATCCGGCCCGCCTCGATGCGCGAGAACTCCAGCAGCGAGTTGACGAGCTTCAACAGCCGCCTGCCGCCACGCTGGGCGATCTCGAGCAACTCGCGCTGTGCCCCGTGCACGAGGCCGGAGCTCAACACATCGTTGAGCGGCCCCAGCAGGAGCGTCAGGGGAGTGCGCAACTCATGGCTGATGTTGCTGAAGAACACCGTCTTGGCGCGATCGAGATCGGCAAGCGCGCGCACGCGTTCACGCTCGTGTTGCTTCGCACGCGCGTTCGAGATCGAGCTCTCCAGCTGGCTGGCGATCAGCTCGTGAAAGGCCCGGGACTCTTCCAACGGGCGCATGGGATTGGCGCCGGCGATCAGCACGCCTGCCGGGCGCTCGCCTCCCAACCCGCAGATCGGCAGCGCA
>DATNEN010000262.1:0-12103 GCA_035552975.1 Steroidobacteraceae bacterium | reverse complement strand
TGGGCATCCCCCTGCCGCGACTGCCCCGTGAGATGGAACTTCAGGGGAGCCATCAACATCAGGTCATCGCGCGCCCGGGTCAGGCCGACGTACAGCAGGCGGCGCTCCTCCTCGATCATCTCCGGCTTGCCGGTCGAGAACTCGTTCGGGAAGCTTCCGTCCACCACGTTCAGCACGTACACGACATCCCACTCCATGCCCTTGGCCGAGTGGATGGTGGAGAGGGTGAGGTACTCCTCGTCCAACGTCGGCTTGCCGGCGAGATCGCTGGTGGCGTTGGGGGGATCCAGGGTGAGCTCGGTGAGGAAGCGTTCCCGGGACGGATACTGACCGGACAGCAGCTCCAGCTGATCGAGATCCCCGAGACGGGTATGGAAGTGCTCGTAGATGCGCTCGAAATGCGGCCGATACCATTCGCGTGCGGCGTTCACCTGTCCCTGCCAGGGCCGCTGCGGGTCTGCGAGCGCTGCCATCAGCTCGCTGAGCTTGTGCCAACCCGCCACTGCCGGCTGGGGCGCGGTGAACGTCTTCAACGCCGTGAACGCGAAGGCGTTCTCGGCGAGGTGATCGATGACCTTGCGCGCGTTGGCCGGACCCATGCCCGGCAGCAGCTGCGCGACGCGGAATGCCGCGACGGTATTACGCGGATTGTCGGCCCAGCGCAGGATCGCGAGCAGGTCCTTGATGTGGCTCGCTTCCAGGAATTTCAGGCCGCCGTATTTGACGAACGGAATCTGCCGCTTGCCCAGCTCGATCTCGAGCACGTCGCTGTGGCTGGAGCTGCGGAACAGCACGGCCTGGCGCCGCAGCGGCGTGTTGGCCTCGCGACGCTTCAACACTTCTGTGCAGATGTACTCCGCCTGGGTCTGCAGGTCCTCGACCGTGACGAGCTTCGGCCTGGCTCCCTGTCCGCGGGTTGCCAGCAGGTGCTTGCGATACTGGCGCCGCGCCTCGCCCATCACGGCATTGGAGAGGTCCAGCACGGCCTGGGTCGAACGATAGTTCTGCGCCAGCGTGATGACCTCGGCCCGTGGCTTGAACCTGTCGGGGAACCCGAGGATGTTCTCCACGGCGGCGGCGCGGAAGGAGTAGATCGCCTGTGCGTCATCACCGACGACCGCGAGACCCGAGCCGTCCGGTTTGAGTGCGTGCAGGATGTCGGCCTGCAGCTTGTTGGTGTCCTGGTACTCGTCCACGAGGACGTGGTCGAAGTGCGCGCCTACGTGCTCCGCGAGCCGCGGTTCCGACATCATGACGTGCCAGTAAAGCAGCAGGTCGTCGTAGTCCAGCAGCGAGCAGCTCTGCTTGCGCTCGACGTAGGCCCGGTACAGCCGTGTCAGGTCTGCCTCCCACTGCACGCACCAGGGATATTGCTGCTCCAGGGACTCGGCGAGGGACTTGCGGGTATTCACCCGGTAGGAATAGATCTGCAGGCAGGTCTCTTTGCGCGGGAAGCGCTGCTCCTTGGCCGCCAGGCCGAGCTCCTGGCGCAAGCCGTCCAGGACGTCGGCCGAGTCGGCACGGTCGAGCACGGTGAACTGCGGATCGAGCTTCAGGTGCCGGGCGTAGTGGCGAAGCAGGCGGTTGCCGATGGAATGAAACGTCCCGGCCCAACTCAGGCGCTGCTGGATCGACTGCCCGACTCCGCCGATGGCCTCGTTCATCGCCCGCTTGGCGATCTCCTGCGCGCGCCGGCGCATTTCCGTGGCGGCGCGGCGGGTGAAGGTCAGCATCAGTATCCGGCCCGGGTCCACACCGTGCAGCGCCAGATGCGCGACCCGATGCGCAAGCGTGTCCGTCTTGCCGGTACCCGCGCCTGCGACGATCAGCAGGGGGCCGGACTTGAACCCTTTGTTCTCCGGCACGGGCGCGCCAAAGGTGACCGCCTTGCGCTGCGGTCCGTTCAATTTGTCCAGATGTGACGTAGTCGACATAGTAGCGGTGCGAATATACGGAACCGCGCGCCCGGCTGTCACCGGCAGGCATCACCCTGTCACCGCGTTTTTTTCTCAAACCGTGCGCAAGTTGACGTCCGCGAGCAGGGATTGCGCCAGCGCCTCTGCGGAAGGCGCGCCGCGATCGCAGCTCAGCTCGATCCGACGGCCGGGAAGCTTCAGAAACCCGCCGCTGTCGGCCGCAGCCACCCGAAGCGCATCCCGGTGACCGGCGTGGCGGCCGGGATCCGCGGCGCGCTGCTTCAGCCGCGCAATCCGTTCCGGCTCCGGGACTCGACACAGGATTTGCAGAATGGCACTGCCCGGCTCCGAGCGCGGCGGTAGCGCTTGCAGAAGCGCACGCTCGTGCTCGCCCGGACGAAAGTTGCCTTCCACGATCACTCGCGGGCGGCACGCCAACAGCTCGCGCGCGAGGCTGAACAGTATGGCGAAGCTCGCCGTACTGAGCAGGCGTGAGTGTCTCTCGTCACCGGCGCCCAGCACATCCAGAAGGGGCTCCTTGATCATGTCCTTGCCGACCAGGGGTGCTTGCAGCAGCCGCGCAAGCTCACGCGCGAGCGTGCTCTTTCCCGTGGCAGGCAGTCCGGTGACGACGATGAGTTGAGGCGATTGCATTCGGCCAATGCTACAAGCATCGGCGGGAATCGCGCAGCGATCGGCGGGAATTGCGAAGCAATGGCGGGAAGCGAAGCGTCGCCCACCGAAGCGTCGCCCACCGGAGCGTCGCCAACCGAAGCGCCACCAATGCTACCCTTCGGTCCTATGAACCCCGATCTGCAGCCCGAGAAACGGACCGTCAATTTCCGTGGACGGATCATCACACTGACCACCGATGAGGTCACCCTCCCCAACGGACACCGCGCCGAGCTGGAGGTCGTCCATCATCCCGGGGGCGCGGCTGCCGTCGCTATCGATGCGCACGAGCGCGTCTGCCTCCTGCGCCAGTATCGCTACGTGGCGGGCGGTTGGCTGTGGGAGCTGCCGGCTGGCAAGCTCGAACCCAACGAGCCGCCGTTGACCACCGCCCAGCGCGAGCTCATCGAAGAGGCAGGAGTCAGCGCCGCGCAGTGGGAAAGCCTGGGGACCTACCTGAGCTCTCCGGGCATATTCAGCGAGGTGCTGCACTTGTTCCTCGCGACCGAGGTGCAGCCGGCCCAGGTGGCTCATGAGCAGGCCGAGGTGATCGAGGCCCACTGGATTCCGTTCGACCAGGCCCTGCAGTGGGCCATCGATGGAACCATCCGTGACGGCAAGACGGCGATCGGGCTGATCCGTGCCGCCAACCTCCCCGCGGTACGCACCGCGCTCTCGCGAGGTTGATCCCACAGCTAACTCCAGGCGGTACGAAGCGCGCTCTCGCGAGGCTGATCCCCACAGTCAACTCCCGCCCGCTGCGCGGGGCGGTATACGAGCAAAACCGTGACACTCGTCTAGGTATACCCCGCACCCTGAAGGTACCGTGCCTCCATGTCGGTAGGGGCCGACACCGATTGAACGTAATCCGTGCAGTACTCCAAGAAAAGAGCGGGCAGCGACGATGCGCAGCCCGCGGGCGATTCCGGCAATAGCGACCGCCGCCGGATGGGACGCGTCGTGCACGACGACCGCGGCAACGCGATCGTGCAGTGGGAAGACGCGCCCCCTGATTACGAGCGCCCGGTTCTGGAAATCGAATCTTCCGGCACACGAGCGGACCCGCAGCATCGGCTGGGCTCTCACCGGCTGTCGCTGGATGATCCGCAGAGCTTCGACCCCTACGCCAACTCCCGCGCCCTCGAACGCAAGGCGTCGCAGCAACGCACCGGAAACACCTCGCGCACGGATCTGCGCAAGCTCTCGGAGTGGATCAAGTTGATGCGCGAGATCGAGCAGCGGAAAGCAAACCCGTCCGAGGACGACGAGTAACGGCCCCGCGCCGCGAGTAACGACCCCACGCCGCGAGTAACGGCCCCGCCCCGCGAGTAACGGCCCCACGCCGCGAATAGCGGCCCGCGCCCGGAGCCCTTCAAGCCGTCCGTTCGATGTGCGCCACCTTGCGCGCATTTGTCAGCCGATAGAACCGCCGCAGCTCCGCCAGAACCTCCCCGGGCGAGGGGGAGTTGCGCAGGGATCGCTCGAGCTTGCGACAGAAGCGCTGCGCGTAGCGCGTGGCTTCCCGATAGAGATCTTCGCGTCCGTCGGCCAGCGCCGGATCGATGCGCGTCCGCTCGAACAGCAACCGCAGCAGCTCTGCCGGGAAGCGCTCGGGAAACTGCCGCCGCAACAGCCAGTAGCTCGCCACGTACTTGTCCACTTCGGCCTGCATCTCCAGCTCCAGCAGGCTCACGGGCTTGTCATGTCCTGCGTTCCACGCGAGGTAGAGAAAGTGGCTGACCCCTTCCAACGCCGTCCAATAATCGGCGACATTGCCCACATGCAGGCTGGCAATCGGATCGGCACGCTGCAGGCGCTCCAGCAGCGCCGGGTCGAGGTACAGCGACACGCCGACTTCCCCACCCTCGCTCGAGGAGGGCTGAGCAACGATGAGTTGCTCATCGGATGTGCTCGCGCGCGCCGCGGGCGGCAGCTCGCCGCGATCGGTCACGAGAAAGTCGTAGACGTCGTGAGTGATCCTCACGTCGTAGATGTCGCCTATGAGCTCCTGGAGCTGCCGCAAGATCATGGTCAGTGCGCGCAGCTCGAGCCGGCCGTCGGGTTGACGCCGAGGCGTTTGAGGATCTCGTAGCTGCGGCGGCTCCCGGTCTTCAGCCAGATCTCATAGAGTCGCAGAATATCCTTGTCCGAGTGGGTGTACGCCGACTCACTCAGCTCGTTGAGCGCGTCCACCAGCGGTTGGAACTTGTCGGACAGCTCGGCGAAGACGTTGCCGAGCACCTTCCCGCGACCGCGAGAGAGTGTCTCGCCGAGCGTCCCGTAGGCGCGCCCACCCATGGCGATGTAGTAATCGACGTCGATGAGCTTGCGCGCGAAGCTGCGCGCAAAGAATCCCGCGATGAACAACGAAACGTCACCGAGGCGTTGCAGCCCGCGATTGCGATCGCCCTCCGAGCGAGCCTCGAGGGCCTCAGCCAGCATGACGGCGAGCGGCTTCAGGCGAGTGCCCTCCGGGGTGCGCTCGTAAAGCGCCTCGGAGCGGGCGAACAGCGTGAGCAGGTTGACGACGTAATGCTCAGTCTGGTCTTCCACTGCGAGCTGCTGTTTCTGCAGCGCCCCGTGGAGGGAGTCCCTGAAGAACTCCCGTAGGTTCGCCACCGGCATCACGCGCGTACTGTCAGTCATGTCCGAGGTCCCCTTGCTGGTTACCCCTACCTATAAAAGACAACGGCCGTCCACGCCTAAAGTTCACCCCCGAAAGGGCCGCGATTCCGTGACCGAAGTCGCTGGATTTCAGGCTGCGTTCAGGGTTTGCGCCTTGCCGCGCCCGCTGGCAGCGCAGCAGGTACACTGCTGATACGAAAACGAGGGGGATCGCATGGCGGACAGCGCCGCCCGTGCCGCACGAGGTCCATTGTTGGGACTGTCCGGCTACCACTGGCTGGTCATCGCCGCCGGATGGGCCGGCTGGGGCTTCGATGTGTTCGATGCCCTGCTGTTCAACTTCGTCTCGCCCAACTGCATTCCGGCGCTGCTGCACCTGGCGCGCGGCTCGAGCGAAGCGCGTGAAGCCGTCGTGTTCTGGACGGGCGCCCTCACCTCGCTCCTGCTGCTCGGCTGGGCCGCCGGCGGGCTGCTGTTCGGCTGGCTGGGGGACCGCCTGGGACGCAAGCGCGCGTTGTTCGTGACCATCATGGTGTATGCCCTCGGAACGGCGCTGTGCGCGGTGTCCGCCGACATCTGGCAACTGGTCTGCTTCCGCCTCATCGCCAGCCTCGGGATCGGGGGCGAGTTTGCCCTCGGTGCGACTCTGATAGCGGAGTCCGTTCCGGAGAGTCGTCGCGTCGAGGCGGGCGTCATCATGTACAGCTCCTCGCCGGCCGGGATCGCCCTGGCGAGCCTGTTGAACTACCAGATCGCCGGGGTCTGGTTTGCGGGGCAGCCGGAGACTTCCTGGCGGTACGTGTTCCTCGCCGGGCTGGCTCCGGTCGTCATCGCGTACCTGGTGCGTTTGTTTCTGCAGGAGAGCGATCGTTGGCAGTCGCCGTCGGGCGCCACGAAGCAACCCACGCCGCGCGAGCTGTTTCAGCCGGCCATGCGCAGGCTCACCTTGAGCGGCTTCATCCCGTGCGTGGCGGCGCTGCTCGCCTGGTGGGCCTGCAATGCGTTCGTCCCGCTACTCGGCGGCACGCTTGCTAACGAGCACGCCGCCCGCGTAGGCCTGCCCACGCTGCAGGCGGGTGTGCTCGCAGAAGCTTGGAAGGCGCGTGCGTCCAATCTCTTCAATGTCGGCGGCCTGATGGGTGCGCTCGCGGCGGTCCCGCTGGCGCGCGTCATGGGCCGCCGCCCCATGCTCGTCGCGTACTTCGTGTTCTCGGCGGCGGCCCTCGCAGTTACCTTCGGCCTGGACCTGGTGCCCGACACTCGCCTCGCGATGCTCCTGCCGGTCGGCGCCGGGGTCTATGGGATCTTCGCCGTGTTCTCCTTCTATCTCCCGGAGCTGTTTCCGGCGCGCCTGCGCGCGACCGGCGCGGGATTCTGCTACAACATCGGGCGTGTCTTTGCGGCTGGCGGTCCGTTCGTCGTCGGGCTGATCACCGCGTCCGCGGGCGGCAACAGCTCTGTGATCATCCAGACACTTTTATGGGTGGCGCTCATTCCGCTGGGAGCCGCGCTGGCCACGCACCTCTTCGTGATCGAGACGCGCGGCCGCCAGTTGCCAACATAACGCCGGCAGCACGAGCGCGGCAGTCGGCGTCGCGCGGCTCACGCGGGCCCTCGTGCGGCAGACGCCGGCACCATCGACAAAGGGTATGATCGGCGCATGCTCGAACTCACGCTGGTCATTGGCAACAAGAACTACTCGTCGTGGTCGCTGCGACCGTGGATGCTGTTGAAGCATCTGGGCGTCGCTTTCAACGAGGTGCTGATCCCTCTGGATACGCCCGAATTCAAGGAGCAGGTGGAGCAGTACGGGCCGAGCGGACGTGTTCCGGTGCTGCTGCACGGCACTGTGCGCGTCTGGGACTCGCTTGCGATCTGTGAATACGTCGCGGAGCTGGCTTCCGGCGGCTGGCCGAGCGATCGCCACGCGCGGGCGGTGGCCCGCTCGGTCTGCTGCGAGATGCATTCGGGGTTCGCCAACCTGCGCATGGAGTGGCCCATGAACGCGCGTGCACGTAATCGACGCACGCCGATGACCCCGGGCCTGGAAGAGGACCTCGATCGTATCGAGGAAATCTGGAACGACTGCCGGCGCCGCTTCGGCGCCGGCGGACCCTGGCTGTTCGGCGAGTATTCGATCGCCGACGCCATGTACGCACCGGTCGTCCTCCGATTCAAGACGTACGGCGCGCAGGTGTCGGAGACCGCACGCTGGTATCTCGCCACCGCGCTGGAAGATGCGGCGCTGCAGGAGTGGGTCCGGGCCGCGCAGAACGAGCAGTGGAAGCTGCCTGCCAGCGAGGTCGGCTGAGCTCCTTCGAGCCGCTGGCTCACGGCGGCATACGCCTGTCCGTGGACTGGACTAAAATGCTCCGCTCGGTTTACGTCGGAGCTAGCTATGCTCGCACGCCTTCTCGCCGTCGCCGCTGTGCTTGGAGTCGCCGCACCTGCGGTCACCCACGCCGCCTCGGATCCTCCCGGAGAGACGCCGCCGCCGCTCACGGTCGAGGACCTCGTGCGCCTGCAGCGGGTCAGCGATCCGCAAGTGTCTCCGGATGGCCGTTATGTTGCTTTCGTGGTGCGCGAGACCGATGTCGATGCCAATCGCGGCCGCACCGATATCTGGCTGCTGGACCTGCGCGCCCGAATCCCGAAGGGATCGGCGGAATCGCGGAGCGACCGGCGGGAATTGCGGGAGCAATCGGCGGGAGCGGAGCGTCGCCCAACGGGACGGTCGGCAGCCGCGCAGCCGCGGCGCCTGACGCAGAACCCCGCCAACGACTCCAGTCCGCGCTGGGCGCCTGACAGCCGCAGCCTCTATTTTCTCTCCACCCGCTCGGGCACCTCGCAGGTGTGGCGCCTGTCGCTCGAGGGCGGCGAGAGCATGCAGGTGACCCACTATCCCCTGGATGTCACCTCGCTGAAGGTATCCCCGGCAGGCAACCGCATCGTCCTGTCGATGCAGGTGTTCCCCGACTGCGAGCTGCTCACCTGCACCCGGGAAAAGCTCGACGCCCGCGCCAAGGACAAATCCAGCGCCCGCACCTACGATCGCTTGTTCCTGCGCCACTGGGACACCTGGAGCGACGGCACCCGCTCGCACCTCTTCAGCGCCGGGCTGAGCGCCGAGGGCAAGGCCGACATCCCCGTGGACCTGTCCAAGACGCTCGATGCCGACATTCCCTCCAAGCCCGACGGGGACGACAGCGACTATGCCTTCAGCCCGGACGGCAACACCGTGGTGTTCTCCGCCCGGGTCGCCGGCCACACCGAGCCCTGGTCGACCAACTTCGACCTGTTTCAGGTGCCCGCCGCCGGCGGCGCCGCCCCGAAGGACCTGACCGCCGACAATCCCGCCTGGGATGCGCAACCGGTCTTCCTGCGCAATGGTGATCTCGCCTGGCGCGCGCAGGATCGCCCCGGCTTCGAGTCCGATCGCTTTCACATCGTCATCCGCAACGCTCGCACCGGTGCGGTGCGAGCGCTGACGAGCTCCTGGGACAGGTCCGTAGAGAAGCTGGGTGCGACTCCCGACGGGCGGCATCTGCTCGCGACGACCAGCGACCTGGGTCAGATCGCGCTCTACTCGGTCGATCCCGCCAAGGGGACGCCACACAAGCTGGTGGGCACGGGCGAAGTCGACGACTACGTCGCGACCAACGACTCTGTGGTGTTCGCGTGGGCCAGCCTGCGAGCGCCGGATGAGTTGTTCTCCGTACCGTTGCAAGGCGGCACGCCGCGACGGCTCACGGACGTGAATCGGGAGCTGCTGGGCGCGCGCGCACTGAGCGACTTCGAGCAATTCAACTTCGCGGGTTGGAACGGCGAGACTGTGTACGGCTATGTCATGAAACCGTACGGCTTCCAGGCGGGGCAGCGCTACCCGGTGGCCTTCGTCGTGCATGGCGGCCCGCAATCGAGCTTCCAGGATGTCTGGAGCTACCGCTGGAACGCGCAAGCCCTCGCCGGCGGCGGCTACGCAGTCGTGATGATCGATTTCCACGGCTCGCCCGGCTACGGGCAGGCCTTCACCGACTCGATCAGCGGCGACTGGGGCGGCAAACCCCTGGTCGACCTGCAGAAAGGCCTGGCCGCCGCGCTGCAGAAATACCCGTGGATGGACGGCGATCGCGCCTGCGCCCTGGGCGCCTCGTACGGCGGCTACATGATGAACTGGATCGAAGGCAACTGGACCGACGGGTTCAAGTGCATCGTCAACCACGACGGCGTGTTCGACCAGAGAGCGATGTACTACTCCACCGACGAGCTGTGGTTCATGGAATGGGAGAACGGCGGCACTCAGTACGACAACCCGGCCAACTACGAGAAGTTCAACCCCGTCGACTACGTGAGCAAATGGCGCACGCCGATGCTCATCTTCCACGGCGAGCAGGACTTCCGTATTCCCTACAGCCAGGGAATCAGCGCCTTCACCGCTCTACAGCGCCGTGGGATCGAGAGCCGCCTGGTGATCTTCCCGGATGAGAACCACTGGGTGCTGAAGCCCGCCAACAGCGTGCTCTGGTACCACACCGTCCTCTCCTGGCTGGATGAGCACCTGAAACGCTGAAGCGCATGCGGGGACTACTTCCGCCCGGGGCCCTTGCGCGCAGGGGTCCCCTGGTTGTAGGGATCGTATCCGCCTCCGCGGTCGCGCTCCGACTCCAACCGCAGCTCCTCGTCTTTCTGGTCCTCGACTTTCATCTCCGGGATGTCGAGCTTGCGCAGCAGCCGTGAGGTGCTCTCGATGGCGATGCGGCCGGTTTCCTTCAGCCAGTCCCAGACAGCGTTGCCGCGCTCGTCATGAACGACGCGCCCCTGGGAGCCCCCTTTGGGGGTTGGCGCCGCAGCGCCTGTGGGTTTGTCGCGCCCAGCACCCGCCGCCGGCTTCGACGCCACCGCCGCAGTGGCCGGTGAGCGAGCGCCCCGCTCGGCTCCCGCACGGGGCGCAGGTTGCCCAGGCAGGGGTGGCGCAGATCTCCTGTTGTCTTTCGAGTCGGCCATCGGCGCACTCTAACGTGCCTCCGGGCGGCGGCAAACGTTCCGGCGTCGCACCTGCCGGATTTGTGTCAGCGATCACAGATTGTCTGCGGCGCTTACTGCTTTCGAAAGCGAATGAAAGGCTCGTCGGTGCGCCCCTCGACGAGTTGGCCGGCGGCATCGGTGGCGCTCTCCGCCAGGCTCAGCTCGTTGCCCTCGATCTCCATGCGCGTGTCGATCCGCACCGTACCGCCGGTCAGGCGCGAAGTGGCGCGGCAGGTCTTGGGATCGTTCGACCCGGTGTATTTATCCGTGCCCTTCTTCCAGGTGATGTTGCAGCCGCGCACCGGGGTCACGTCCTGATTCACCATGCTCTCGAGCGTCTCGGGGTTGTGTTGGGCATCGCGCCAGCGCAGCGGCTCCTTCAAGGTCCATACGGACTGCACGATCTCCTTGTTCTGGATGCCGAACGTCCACACCCGCTGCACCATCACCCGGTTGGGATCGTCGGCGGCCATCTCCTGCACGTAGAACACGTGCTCGCCGACCAGCGGGTCATCGACCGGCACCACGACGAGTGCCAGGTGATCGTGCGGGGGGCGCACGCCGTGCTGCACATCCGCCTGCACCTGCCCCGTGTTGTCGTAACGACCGGCGAGCTGCACCAGCAGATCCGCCATCTCCCCCTCATGGACCTTCTGCTGGTCGGCGCACGCGCCCAGGGATGCGGCCGCGATGCAAATCAACAGCACCGGTACGCGCGGCGGCCGCGGCGCTGCAGCGCGCGAGCTACCCATAGAAATTACGCCACTCCGCGCGATACGACAGGCCCAGTCCCATGATCTTCTCCAGTAGCTCATCGTAGGGTATCCCCGCGGCACGGGCCGACTCGGCCAGGTCCTCCGCCGCTTCGAGGTTCGGATTGGCATTCGCTTCGAGCACGTAGACTGTCCCATCGGCCTTCACCCGGAAATCCATGCGGGCGTATCCTGACAGACCCAGCGCCCGATAGATGCGCCGCGAGAGCCTGTCGAGCGTGGCCAGCACCGGAGCGGGCAAGTCCTCGGCGGCCCGCGTGGTGATGCCGTACTTCCCCTGATAACGCTTGTCCCATTTCACCTTGCGGGTGGCGATCGCGGCAAGCGAGCCCGGCATCGAGCCGAACACCATCTCCCACACCGGCAGGCGTGTCAGCCGCTCGTTGCCGAGCACGCCGACATACAGCTCCCGGCCGTCGACGAACTCCTCCACGAGCGCATCCGAGCCCACCTGCTCGTGCACGAAGGCGATCCGCTCCTTGAGCTTTGCGACATCCTCCACGACCGAGGCCTGCGCGATCCCGAGCGAGGCATCCTCGACGGTGGACTTGACGAACAGCGGGAACTTCAGGCGCCGCGGCACCTGGATGCGCTGGCCGCGCCGGAAAACGCTGAACAGCGGTGTTGGAATGCGGTGATAGGCGAGCAGTTGTTTCGACAGCGACTTGTCGCGCGACAGCAGCAAGCCGCGCGGATTGCAGCCGGTGTACTGTTGCCGCAGCAGCTCGAGAAAGGCGACGACGTGCTGATCGTACGTGACGATGCCGTCGAACTCCTCGAGCAGGTTGAAGACCAGGTCGGGCTGCCAGTCGGCGATCGCGGCGCGCAGCTCGGTGAGGCTGTCGAGCACTCCCAGGCAACGCACGTCATGTCCGATCTTGCGCAAGGTGGAGGTTACATCGTACTCCGTCCGCCACTCTTCTATTTCTTTCTCGGTCCGGCCTTCGAGACTTTCCGGCGGCACCAGGCTCGCGTGCACTACGACGAGCGTGCGCAGTTTTTTCATAATGGGAGCTGTGGAGTCTCGCCTTGCGCGTAGAAACGCGTGATTCTTTCCAACATCGAGCGCGAATGGCGCACGGCCTCGCGCTT
>DATNEN010000261.1:0-3166 GCA_035552975.1 Steroidobacteraceae bacterium | reverse complement strand
TCCCGGTCGTTGATCAGCTTGACCGAATCCACCTTGCCGTGACGTTCAAACAGCGCTTTGACGTCCTGCTCGGTGGCGTTGAAGGGCAGATTGCCCACATAAATCGTCGTCATCCGGAAGTCTCTCTATGGATGAGCGGGCCTGCAGGCGCGGAACGTGCGGGCGTTCCGGCTTACGGACCCGCGTGATCAGTCAAGCAGGTCCTGGCTCTTGGGCACACGATCGGCGGTTTGGGGTCAATGCGCAGTGCCTGGGGCCTGCGGCCTGCACCTTCGTTCGTGCATGGTTTGAGCGGCGGTGTGTCTGTGCCGGGTCCGCAAGAGGGTGCGGCCAGAAGACCAACAAGCCAACAAGCAGGTGGGCAAACAAACAACACGAGGCGACGCAGCTCAATCCATGGCGGACACGAACGCGTCAGGATGCTACTCCCGGCTTTTGCGGGAAGCAAACACCCTGAAAAATCAACAAACGGACCGCACTGCGGGCGCCGCGCCGCGTGTCAGGTCGAGGAAAATGTCTACTGTTGGGGATGTTTGCCGGCGGCGCCGTGGTGCGGTGCGCGCGCCCGGCGAGCGTCGCTTGGATTGTCGGGTCGCCCGCGGGAGCCCCAGGGCGCGCCGCCGCCGCCCGGCCGTTGCGACTCCAGCGATTGTGTCTAGCGATTTTCTCTAGGCCCCGGGGCCTATGGGGGTGTCTTGCGGGGGCGGCGCCCGAGGCAGCGCAACGCGCTAGGGCTCCAGATACGCGTAGCCGTCGAGCTCTCTTTCGTAGAAGCGCTTCAGCAGCTGGCTCTCTGCAATGGTCATGCGGCCGTCGCGGATGGCGCGCTCGCAGTCCCGCGCCAGCGCGGGATACAGCTCGGCGACGTCGTACTCCATGTACTCCAGCACCTTGTTGGCCGTATCGCCCTTGACGATCTCCTCGATCCACCAGCCGCCCTCATCGTGCAGGCGGATGTGCACGACGTGGGTGTCGCCGTACAGGTTGTGCAGGTCCCCGAGGGTCTCCTGGTAGGCGCCGACCAGGAAGGCGGCCAGGTAGTACGGCTCGCCGGGCCTGAGCTCGTGCAGCTCCAGGGCGCGCTTGACGTCGCGCATGGAGACGAAGTGATCGATCTTGCCGTCGGAGTCGCAGGTGATGTCGGCCAGCGCGCCGATGCGCGTCGGGCGCTCATCCAGGCGGTGGATCGGCATGATGGGAAACAGCTGGTCGATCGCCCAGCTGTCCGGGAGCGACTGGAACACCGAGAAGTTGCAGAAGTAGGTGTCGGAAAGAATGGACTCGATGTCCTCCAGCTCCTCCGGCAGGCGCTCGAGCTTGCGGCAGTAGTCGCGGATCTTGGCGCAGGTCGCCCAGTAGAGGCGCTCGGCCAGGCCGCGGAACGGCAGCGACAGCAGGCCCAGGTTGAACATCTGCAGCGTCTGCTCGCGGGCGGTGAGCGCGTCGTGATAGCACTCCACCAGGCGCCGGTCGCTCACCGAGCGGTAGGCCTCGAACAGGTCGAGCACCGGCTGCGGCAATTCCTCCTCGCCGTCGTAGTCCTCGGCCTCGCGGCCGGTGACGCGGAACTTATCGAGTGCCGAGGAGCCGAGCGCGTCGAAGATCAACACGCTGTGATAGGCCGCGACCGCGCGTCCGGATTCGCTCACGATTATCGGATGCGGGATGTCGCGTGCGTTGCAAACGTTGGCGATCCTGTACACCACATCGCTCGCGTACTCGTTGAGCGTGTAGTTCATGGAAGAGGAGAAGTTGGTTCCGCTGCCGTCGTAGTCGACGCCCAGGCCGCCGCCGACGTCGATGTACTGCAGTCCGGCGCCCATCAGCTTCAGCTCCGCATACACGTGCGCGAGCTCGTTGATCGCGTCCTTCACGCGGCGGATGTCCTGCAGCTGGCTTCCGGGGTGACAGTGCACCAGTTGCAGGCAGTCGAGCATGTCGTGCGCCTTGAGGACGTTGAACAGCTCGAGTATCTCGGTGATGAACAAGCCGAACTTGGACTTCTCACCCGCCGACTCGCGCCAGCGGCCGGAGCCCTCGCTGGAGAGCTTCACGCGGACGCCGATGCGCGGGCGCACACCGTAGGCCTGAGCGTGCTTGAGGATCAGCGCCAGCTCGTCGAAGTTCTCGACGACCGGGATGATGGTGCGCCCGAGCTTGGTCGCGAGCGTCACCGCCTCGATGTAGCTGTCGTCCTTGAAGCCGTTGCACACGATCAGGCGGTCGGAGGCGTTCTCGGTCATGGCCATGACCGCCAGCAGCTCGGGCTTGGAGCCGACTTCGAGCCCGAAGCCGAACTCGCTTCCGTAGCGGTAGACCTCCTCGACCACGAGGCGCTGCTGGTTCACCTTGATGGGGAACACGGCCGCATAGCGATTCTTGTAGTCGTTCTCGGCGATCGCCTGGGCGAACGCCGCATGCATGTTGCGCAAGCGGTGCGCCAGGATGTCCGAGAAACGCACCACGACGGGTGTCGTAAGGTCGCGCGCCTTCAGCCCCTCCACGACCTCGAAGAGGTCGATGTCGCGCCCCGTCCCGGCCTGGGTGTCGGGGCGCACCACGACATGGCCGGCGGCGTTGATCGAGAAGTAGCCCTTGCCCCACGCGTTGACATGGTAAAGCTCGAGCGAGTCCTCGATCCCCCAGGGCTGGGCGGGGTTGGACTTGCGATTGCCGCCGTTGACGGCGCTTTTCGGGTCTGCGGCCACTTCAGCGGCGGACGATACCAAAAATTGAAGTCAATAGCTGTGCGACGGATTGCGCCACCGGGCCTGCAGTTGTGTGCCGCGCGGTTGCTCAGGCGGGACCGCGGGCGATGGGCCGCTTCGGATCGCGGATCCACTCGCTCCACGAGCCCGGGTACAGTCGCGCGCCACCCAGGTCCGCCAGCTCCATTGCCAGAAGATTGTGACACGCGGTCACTCCGGAGCCGCACATGGCGATTGCCTCTGCCGGCGGCGTCCGCCCCAATGTCTGCAGCCAACGCCGGCGCAACTCCTGCGCCGCCAGAAACTGACCGTTCGCGTCGAGGTTGCCGGTGAAGGGATGGTTGCGCGCTCCGGGAATGTGCCCCGCCACCGGATCGAGCGTCTCGTTCTGACCGGCGAACCGGTCTGCCCCGCGTGCATCCACCAGCGCCGCTTGCTCGCCCGCGAGCACGCCCTCG
>DATNEN010000260.1:0-9221 GCA_035552975.1 Steroidobacteraceae bacterium | reverse complement strand
GGGTAGCACGTTGAGCGGACTCATCCTGAGCTTCATGCGGCCGAGCGCGACCATGACGAGGCGTTCGCCTGTGTAGTCGCCCTGTGGTTCGCCGCGGCGCAACTGGCAGTCCGCTGTCACCGTTGACTTCAACGGGCCATGACGACCCCTTGGACTTCAGCGGGCGGCCACGCCGGCCGCCCGTTTCGGACGGAATGCCAGAAACACGTTGCCCGGGGTCTGCCCCGCCATCAGGCCATAGCCGGAATTGACGAACACATAGCCGTTGGCAGCCACGATCGAAGCATTGTCGATCGCACCGCCCGTGCCCGGCACACCGTTGGCAGTGTCAAAGTCACGTGCGGTGTCGTACTGGTAGAGCAGCTCGCCGGTCGCAGCATCGAACGCACGCAGGAATCCGTCCAGACTGCCCACCACCACCGCGCCATCCACGACGGTGGCCGCTCCAGAGAGCCCCGTTCCGCCCGCGCAGTTCTTCACGCGCGTCGCCCGATCGCCGCTGCAATCGCCGTGCGGCTCAAACGACCACTCGACCTTGCCTGTATCCACATCGACGGCGTGCAATCCGGCAATCTGCCCCGGTCCGGGCTTGCCATCGCGTCCTGGCAGCACGCTCACGGGAGTGAACACCCGCTTGCCATCGAACGCGATGCCCCAGTGGATGCCGCCCACGACCGAGCCCGGGCCGAAATTGCGGCTCCACAGCACCTTGCCCGTGTCCGCAGCCAGCGCATACAGCGTGCTGGACTTCTGCCCGGCAAGAACGATGTCGTGACCGTCCGGGCGATTGACGAGAATGGTCGAGGCGCCGAAGTCCGCATCCAGAAACACGCTGGTCTTCGGCGGGCAATTCAACCCGTCGCGCTGCCTGAGGCAACCGGTAAGAAAGATGTCGTTCGCCGTGGCCTGAAAGTGCCACCGGATGGCGCCGGTGCGCATCTCGATGGCCAGAATGGCATCCGTAGTGGGCTCGGCGGGCTCGGAGGTCGCCTCGCCGGTGCCGACGTAGAGCAGGCCGCGCTTCTCATCTATCGAGGGGGAATTCCAGATCGGCGCGCCCGAGGGACCCCAGATCATCCTGCCATCGCCGCGATCGCGGATGGGCTTGGCATCGTGCATGGTGTGCGCCGCCCAGATGATCCGCCCCGTCGCGGCATCCAGCGCAAACACCGCACCGTGGGTCTTGCAGCACTCATGGTTCGGGTCCGCGCCAAAGTTGATCTCCGATGCCGACAGCGGCACGTAGACGCGATCGCGATACAACACGGGAGTTCCGGTGCCGTTGGAGAGGGAGGTGAGCCGCACCGACTGGTGCCAGATCTCCTTGCCGGTGGTGGCGTCGATCATGTGCACCAGGGGAGCGATGTCGCCAAAGACCAGGACCTTGCGCCCCGATCCCGGGAGCACTCCGTAGGCGACCCCGGTGCGCAAGGGAATGTCGTTCTTGTAGATCCACTCAAAGCAGGGCTTGTCCGTGGACACATCGATGGCATAGAGCTGCCCGAAGTCCGCGACGGGCAGGAACACCGTCGAGCCCACGACCGCGGCCTGCGCGCGCATGGTCGTCGCTTGCGGAAATCCGAGCGCCCAGGCCAGCTCGAGATGGCGGAAATCGGCGGTGCCGAGCCCGGCCTGCCGGCGGCTGAGATCGCGGTGATTGTGGCGGTCGAACCCAAAGCTCGTCACCGTCGGCACACCCCTGGCGGCGTGCCTGTCCGGCGAGCACATCATCTTCGCCTCCCACCTATCATCGGTGACGCCGCGCCCAACGAGATAGTCGATGAGTGAGGCTCGCTCGCTCGTGCTCAGAGGCGCTCCTTGCGCCTGCATCTTTCCCTCGGTCAGGGCGAAGTGGATCGTGCCGTAACGCATTCCGTGCAGAGCGTCCAACGAGGGAGCGCGAGTGACGCCCGGGTGGTCGTGACAGGAGGCGCAGCTTCGTTCGTAGACCGCCTTCCCCGGGTGCGAAGCCTCTTGCGCCCACCCTGCGGACGTTTGTGCACAGGCGATCACCATTACCACCATCAGCAGGCCTGGCGCCCTCGGCATGTATCCCCCTCGCTTTTTCGCGCTTCGCGTTGCATTGCACTATACAGGCAGGCACCGGCGGTGAAAAACGCGCGCTGCGTCGTGCGACACACTGCACAGCTCACGCATTTTTTCCAGCGTAGGTTCGCCCTGCAGTTGGTTGTTGTTCTCAGGGACACGCTCGAGCGGCTGTGCGCTCGAAATGGAGTGCGTGTGCACAATGGGAAGAGTCACGATCGTCATTTTACGGGAGACCGCCTGTAGCGAGCCCGCATCGTATTCAGTGCGTCTTCTCCACGCGCGCGTTGATCCAATCCATGGAAGCCAACAGAACACCCGACACGACGAACGTCAGGTGAATGACGACCATCCAACGCAGCCGCCCTTCGTTGACAACCTCGTGGGGATCGCCAAGGGGCAGGAAGGCGCGCAGCAGCGCAATGGCGCTGATGGCGACGATCGAGGCGATCAGTTTCAACTTCAGACCCGAGAAGTCCACCGCTCCCATCCAACTCGGACGATCCTCGTGCTCGCCGATGTGGAGCTTGGAGACGAAGTTCTCGTAGCCCGCGAAAATCACGATCAGCAGCAGATTCGCGGTCAGCGAAAGATCGATCAACGACAGCGACAGCACGATCACACGCTCGCCATCCATCTCGGCGATCCGGCCCAGCTCGCTCACGAGCTCGTGGCCGAACACCACCAGCACAGCCGCCACGGCAAACACCATGCCCAGGTAGAACGGGGCCAGCAGCCAGCGGGAAGAGAACAGGGTCCATTCGAGCGCCACTTCGAATCGGGATGCCACGGCTTGCTCCTGGATGAACGGATACTGAACCGGAGCCCAGAGTAGCACTGCAGTGCCCGTCGTCTCCACGTGCCGGAGGCAATGCGCAGTTCTCGGCCGCGTTCCGCCCGGGCCGCCCGGGAACCGGCACCCCGATCGAGGATTAGTCAGCAGGAGTGTCGTGACTTCAAACAGGAGCGTGTCGGGTGATGAGTTGCGAGAGCGCCTCTGCCAAGTTACCTGGAATCGCCAGAGCGCTGTTCGCGGGATGCATCGTCACCGCCGCGATGGCCGCAGCTCAGGCAGTTTGCGCCCACGATCTGCAACACCCGCACTCGACGGCACTGCCGCGACACCAACACCAACACAGGGCGGCGACCACGCGTGGGCGCCGGACGGAGCGCACCAGGCGACCGGGGGCGACTGCGACGCGCCTGCCGATTGACGCGAAGCCAGCGAGTGCGGCGGCCATGCCGCCGAAACCCAAGCCCGATTTCACGGGGAAAGAGCGCCTGGGCATCGCCTCCTTCTACGCAGACAACTTCGGCGGCAAGCCAATGGCCGACGGCGTCCCGATGAACCTCGACGGCAACAACGCGGCGAGCCGCACTCTGCCGCTGGGCACGAAAGCCAAAGTGACCAACCTCCAGACCGGCAAGAGCGCCACGGTCGTCATCGAGGATCGCGGGCCCTACGTGGAGGGGCGCATCGTGGATCTGTCGCCTGCCACGGCGCGCAAGATCGGCATTTCGCGACGCCAGGGGCTCTCCAAGGTCGTGGTCGCTCCCATCACGGTGCCGCAGCCGGACGGGACGGTGAAACTGGGCGCAGCCGCCCGGGAAACCGGGCCCGTGCGCGAGGCCTCGTTGGAGACGGCCACGAGCTCGCGTTAGAGCAGACGTGTCACCGCGGGCTCGCGCCGTGAGCAGACGTTAGAACTGAAAGTTGATGTGGCTGTCCTGCGGGATCGAGAAGTCATAGCCCTTCGTGAATCCGATCCAGCGCGCGAAGAAGATCACACTGATCCACAACAGGATCGACAGGACCCCGGCCACGCGGCCGGCCAACGGCGGCCGCGCATCCCGGTCCCAGGCACTCACCGTTCGTATGGTGATGCCCTGGAAGATCGTCATGTTCACACCCGCCGCCACCAGAGCGAGCATTTTCAGACGGAAGGCCGTGTTGCCGACGTAGGTGTGTGCATTCGCGGCGAACATCAGCGCGCCCGCGATCACCGCCACGAAGAAAGCCGCCCAGGTCAATCGCAACATCTCGCGTGAGATCGCCGTGAAAGAGCGTCGCGTATCCGGGAACCCCAGCAGGCGAAGGTCGACGATGAAGATGGTGCCGAAGAGTGTCGCGGCCGCAAGGACGTGCAGGGACTCCACGAACGGCATCGCCTTGACGGAGGTACGCATCCACTGCGCCGGGGCAGAGTCCTGGATGCTCTGGATGATGCTCGGAACGTCCATCGGGTCGGTGCTCGTTTCGGGTCAGGCGTGCAAGGAGAGCGCGCCCCACACTTCCCTGTCGTACGCGATGGCTCGCCCCAGAAAGATGATCGCCAGCCACAGCACCACGATGAGCACCGAAGCCAGTTTTGCAGTCGCCGGAAACTGCGCCGGCCCCGCCCCGATGAAGTTGCGGAGCGCGCGACCATAGAGTGCCGTGCCGGTCACGCCGAGGAGCACCAGCGCCATCTTGATCCAGAACGACAGTGCGGTGAATTCGCGGATCGGCTCGCCCGCCACGAGAATGAGCCCGGTGCACGCCATGACGCACAGGCCCGTCCACATCCACGGGGCGAACCGCTGCCACACCGCAGGAAAGGGCTCGTCCGCTCGCATCTTGCCGAGAACGCGCAACGCGATCATCAGGCTGGAGACGAACACCACGCCGATCATCACGATGTGGATCGACTGCAGCAGCGGAATGATCCAGCTGACATCCTGAATCGTGTGGCTGAAGGGGGTCTCCTGCAGCCACCCGGCAAAGGCATGCACGATCAGCCGCTCACGTCGTCGGCTTCAGCAATCCGCCGGTGCCGATGACCACCGACCCGTCGACGGAATCGCAATGTTTGCCAGCCGCCGGCGGGTGCTTCTCGGGGCACCTGTACATGGCGCCGCTCGGGCCGCGGGTACCGGCCGGCTGTCCGTCGCGCAACGGATGCAGGCCGACGCTGAATATGGTCCCCGGCGGAAACGAGGCGACCGTGACGCCTTCACGCGCCATCTGCGCCGACCCCCCCATCTCGACCGCCCAGATCACGGGCTTGCCCTCGCCGTCGCGCAGCACGTTCTTGCGCTCCTCGTTCATCGGCGCAAAGAAGATCTGCAGGTGATTGGCGTCGGGGTTCACGCGCGTCACGATCCCGGTGAATACTTTCGTCACGTCCATGTTGTACGCCGCGAAGGAATGGTGGGCCCACGCGGGTACACCGATCGTCAGGGCGAGCAGGAGTAGCGCGCTGAAGCTCCCACCAACGACTCTCCGGTTCAAACTCGACATAGTCCTCAACTCCGGCAAAGGTTCGACCAGGCCACGGTCACGAGGCTGCGATCACTTGTAGGTAAAGATATCCGGCTCTTTGGGCTTCTGCATCCCCTTCTCGAAATACTCTTCCCAGATGTGCGCCCAGGGCCGCCCGTACATGTCCGGTACCTCGTACTGGATCGTCTGCCCGGGCACCACGGGGGTGGCATGGCCGTCCTTGGGGAAGATCGTCTGCACGCACTCGATGAAGGGATAGGGGTCGCCCTGCTCGAAGCCACTCAGCTTGGTGTAGTTGCGCACGATGCGGATCGGCTGCACCAGGGCCACGGGGTCGTAGAAGATGGCCTCGTGATTCAAGCCGATGAACTTGCCCTGGGCATCGCGGTTGGGGCTGTAGATCTCGATGGTCTGCATCTTGTTCGAATACTCGAACGAGCCGTGCACGTACCACCCCTGGATATTGGAGGTCCAGGTGATGAGCGTGTCGTGGTCCCAGAAGCCGATCGTCTCGCCGTACCAGCGCGGCACTTCCGGGCCCAGGTGCGGCACGGAGCCCGTCATGTTGAAGCTGCGCCCGATGTGGATATTGGTGATGAAGTTGTCGGCCACGCCGGCGAGGATCTGCACCAGCGACGGAGTCACCATCACGTCCCATTCCCAGGTGGCGGCCTCGTGCCAGCGGCGCATGAAGCCCTCGGGCCAGCAGTACTGCGAGGGCCACTGGGCCGCGTTCGTGTTGCCCTCGTGAAATTCCTGCTGTACGAAGCGCTGCTGATATTCGGGGGTGAGCAACGACAGTATCGTCGGTACCTGGTTGTACCTCATCCGGTACCAATACTCGCGGCTGCCGGGGGTGAAGCCGGGGCGCGCATAGCGCCCGCTCCACTCGCCCGGTACGGTCGCATAGGTGTGCACCGTGGGACCGCCGCGTTTCTTCGTTTCCGCCAACAGCGCCTCGTAGTGCTCCTGGGCCGTCTTGAAAGGGTATGGGCTCACGATCGCTTCGCGCGGGTAATCCCGGTCGCAGCGGCCCCAGGCGGCGCTCGAGGCGCCGGCCTTGCCGATCAGCCGGGCGCCGTTGGCGCCCCACTGCTCCTCGATGCCGATAGAGCTGTTGCACCGGAAGTAGCGCTTGTCCATCCAGAGGGCTTTGTCCTTGTAGAAGTCCTTGGTCGTGAACAAGTCGATCGGCAGCGGCGTCACGCCGGGGGGAACCTTGCCGTCGCGTGCAGACCCTACGAAAGTGCCTTTGGTGCCGGGAGGAGCGTTGAAGTCACGCACAATTGCCGCACCCACTACTTCATACGTGCGCACGTCGGCGGCGAGCGGCCATCCACGGCCCACGCTCTTGAAACCCGGATCGTGCACCGCCTGCGCCAGGGCGCAGGTGCTCACCATCGATAGCGCTGCGGATACAACGGCATGCCAAACGGCGGTTCGACGCATTTCCCCCTCCAATCTCGCCACGCGGGCTGTGAGGCCCGCATGAGTAAAGATCGATAGTAGCGGGAAACCGGACCGCACGTTCAGGGTGACAGCTCGACTGTCCAAGTCACGGGCGCATCGGCGCTGAGGGAGGAGCGTACGCTGCAATACTTGGTGACCGAAAGCTCGACGGCGCGTGCCGCTTTCTCGGGCGTCGCCCCTGGCGCAGTGATCCAGAAATGCAGTACCGCGGAGGCCAAACGCTTCGGGATGGCATCGACTCGCTGCGCCTCGACCGCCACGCGCAGGGCAGTCACCGGAGTGCGCTGCTTCTGCAGAATGGACACTACATCGGTCGCGGCACACGCCGCCAGCGCGGCGAGCAGCCCGTCGAAAGGACTCGGGCCGCTGCTCGCATCCGCATCGAGGCGAATCGGCGGTCCCCCCGGGCGATGGGCATCGAACTGCTCGCCCCCGACCCAATCGACCTCGATTGTCTGGTGGGAGAGCGTGCGCGACTGAGTCTCAGCCATGTGTGCGTCCTACTTTAAATGCGCAAGCCGCTCCTCAGGTAGCCATCCAGGGCACATCCCCCGCCTGTCGGTAACAGTCAGTAACAGTAATTGACATTTAGTTACAACCTCACTATACATCCCGTTCGGGAACGTTGACGGGAACACGAAGAAGAACGGCGCCTCACAACGGCGCGGGACTGTGGGGGGCTGAGTCTGCGCGCTCGCTCGCGCGGCGCAAATCCTCAGCTGTTTTTTCACCGCACAACGCCAAGAAAGACGGTGAACGATGAATCAGGGGGCACTTGCCGTCCGCTTGATCGCGGTCGGCAGTACGGGGCGCTTTTGGCTTGCGACTTTGTTCACGCTGGGCTTCAGCATCGCGCTGCTGATGGTGTTCAACTCCCAGCTCTCCGGCGACCAGATGCCGATGCTCGACCTCGGCTGGCAGCTTGCCCGCCATCACGTCTGGGTGGCGCACGGCATGCTCACCTCCGCCGGCGGCTATTCCCCGGGAGGCCTGACCGGTCTGCTGACGGGCATCCAGCTGCTGCTGTGGAGCGACTACCGCTCACCGGCGCTGTTCATTCTCATCTTCAATGCCGCCGCCTTCCTGCTCTTGCTGCGCACCGTCAGGCCCGCGTTGACGGAGTTGGGGCAGCTGCTGCTCCTGCTGCTGCTTTGGCTGTCGCCGTGGCATCTGTACTTCTCCTCCCACCTGTGGGACCCGAACTACATGTTCGTGTTCGCGGTGTTGCATCTGGCCACGGCGCAGCGCATGTGGAGACACAACGAGGTATGGACGACGGCCGCCCATGTACTGCTCCTGGGGCTGGGAGTGCAGATGCACACCTCGGCCGCGGTGCTGTGCATCCTGTCGCTGCTGCTGTACATGAAGGGGCTCATCAAGGTGAACTGGACGGGCGCGGCGCTCGGTGTGATCCTCTGCGTTGCCAGCCTCGTGCCCTGGATGCTCGCCCTCGCTCATCAGCCTGAGTTGATGCCGGGCGGCAAGGGTTTTCCGCTGCGCGGCCTGCTGTTCGTGTTTCCCGTGCTTCGCGGGATCCTCTACTGGGTGAAGATCTCCAGTCTGAGCCTGGCCGGCCAGATGGAGGACTTCAACTTCATCCCCACGCTCGGTGTGGCACTGGACACGGTGCTGCGGCCGTTGGCGAGCTCGCTCACGCTCCTCACACAGGTGAGCGTGATCGTCTGCGGGTGGCTGCAGTGGCGCTTTTTCAGGAAGCGGCTCCTGCTGCCGTTTCGGGCCATACGTGTATCTTCGCGCCCGCGCGGGTGGCTGCAACAGTACGTCACTGTATTTCTATGGGCTGCGCTGATCGCATTTGCCCTCTCCCCCACCACGATCATGCACTGGCAGGTGCTGATAGCACTGCCCTCTTCCGCGCTCGCCGTGATCATGTCCACAGAAGTGTTGGCGCGCAGCCGTTTACGACTGCACGTGGGTCGCGTGGTGAAAGTCTGGAGTGTGGCGGCGGTGGTGCTGCTGTTCTGCGAGGCCGTTGCCTCACCCATGTATCGATGTGGGGCCTACCGACTTCAGGAACCGAGCGCGATCCTCGCCGACCTGCACGTCAGGATGGAGTGCTTCGACGAGCACGGGAAGTGAGGTGAGAGCGGCCGCGCGCTTGCGCTAGCCACGCTGCACTTCAGCCGCGAGCAGGCACGCGCGGCAGAGGTTTGGAGCCCAACGCGGCCTTGGCGAGCGCGTCTATCTGCGCCACCGCAGCGCGAGTGACGCCGAAGATCTGCAGGCGCTTGCGTCCAAGGGCAACCCACGCTTCGAGCGTGCTCACGCCTTCGGCGCGCAGGCGCTCGATCAGCGGACGCGGGATCTCAATTGGCAACTCGTGCGACATGGACGCAACTCTTCGTTCTTTGCGGCCCTTTGCCAAGGGGAACTTGACATCTTCCGGTCGCGCGTTTCTCAATTAGTGATGGAGGTCTCAGGA
>DATNEN010000259.1:0-2838 GCA_035552975.1 Steroidobacteraceae bacterium | reverse complement strand
GCACGTGCCGCCGCAGGCCGAATGCTGGTGCGTCGGTGACAACCCTGCACACCTGTCCTGGGCTCCGGCGGGGAGTGGAATCCTCGCCAACACCCGTTGTGTCGCGGAGCAACTGGTGAAGCTGACCGAAGTCAGCCAGCGAGCTCCCCCCGCATCACGCCCGCAGGCGGCACGTCTCGACCCTGCGGTTCTGAATGATCGCCTGCTCATGGAGCGCATCGCGGCATGCATGCCTGAAAACGCGATCGTGGTGGAGGAAGCGCCCTCCAGCCGGCCGGCGATGCAGGAGTATCTGAAGCTCGATCGGCCCGACAGCTTCCATACGACCGCCGGCGGTGGGCTCGGGCACTCGCTTCCGGCGGCGGTAGGGGTGGCACTCGGGAGCAAGGGTCGCCGGGTCGTGGCGATCCTGGGCGATGGGTCGGCGATGTATTCGATTCAGGGCTTGTATGCCGCCTCCCGGCTCCGCGTGCCCATCACGTTCGTCATCGTCAACAACCGCCGTTACGAGGGACTGGAGATCTTCGGTCGCCTGTTCGGAATCGAGCAGCCGGTGGGTACCGACCTGCAGGGCCTGGATTTCTGCCTGCTGGCACGCGGCCACGGCGTACCGGCGACGTTGGTCACCCGTCCAGAAGATCTGGACGCACAGCTCGCCCAGGCATTCACCTCCGACGGTCCGTCACTGGTTGAAGTCAGGGTCGTTTGAGTATGCAGCAGATAGTCATCGTAGGCGCCGGTGCCATGGGTTGCCTGTTCGCTGCCCGGTTCCTGGAGGCAGGCGCGTCGGTCACATTGATCGACAACAATGCCGAACGGCTCGAGGTGATCGGGCAGCAAGGCCTCAATCTCATCGACGATTCCGGAGGCCGGGTGCTGAAGCCGCGGACCTCGCTCGCGCACGCCTTCACCGGGCCGGTCGACCTCCTGATGTTGTTCACCAAGGGTGTCCACAGCGCCGCCGCCGTCGGCTCGGTTGCGCATCTGGCCCGTCTCAAACCCATTGCCCTGACGCTGCAGAACGGGCTCGGCAATGCGGAGATTCTGGCTGGCGCCTTTGGCGCGGACCGCGTGCTCATGGGCACGGCGCATGTTCCCGCCGACCTTCAAATGCCGAATAAAGTGCTGACGCACGGGTTCGCGGACGTGCATCTCGGCGGCTTTGTGCCTGCGGCCCAGAGCCTGGCTCAGCCCGTGGCGGAGCTCCTGACACGCAGCGGTTTCGACTCGACAGTCGCGGCGGACGTGCAGGCGGCCGTGTGGGAGAAGCTCGCCTTCAACGCCGCACTCAATGCGACCGCGATGGTGGCCCAAGCCAGCAACGGCCAGATGAACAACGAGTACGGTCGCAGGATCGCCAGTGCCGTGGTTCTCGAGAGCGTTGCCGTCGCGCGGTCCGTCGGAATCCGGCTCGACGCGCAAGGCATCAACGAGACCATCGACAGAGCGCTCACCGAGCACCCCGCGCACAAGGCTTCCATGCTGCAGGATCGGGAGCATCGGCGGCTCGGGGAGATCGAGACGCTCAACGGGGCGATCGTGAGAATAGGACAGGAGCACGGGGTCCCTACTCCGGTGAACGCCACCCTGGCGGATCTCGTGCGTCTCATAGAGTTGCGAGGGCATGTCTGAGTTTTAGAGGGGCGGCACCATGCAGGCGGCTCGAGGTCCCGCGGTCTGGCGCGGCGCGGACCAGGATGCACGTGACTGGGTTGTACCCATCGCGGCAGAGGAGAGTGATGAGCTGGCGCGTGCAGCCTCTCCCTGGGTCGGTCGATCCCTGGATGAGCTGACGCCGGACCAGTTTGCCATTCCGCGTATTCTCCCCAAGCTCGCAACCGCCGCGCACACCCTGCGCCACGGAACCGGTTTCGTCATGTTTCGCGGACTCCCCGCGGAGCGGCTGTCGCAGGAACTGATCGAAGTCATCTACTGGGGCATCGGACTGCACCTCGGCGTGGGCGTCTCACAGAGCTCCGCGGGCGATCGGCTCGGACACGTGTTCGATCGCGGGACCGGAGAAAAGGAGCGCTACTACACACGCGGCGGCGCACTCGAGTTCCACATGGATCCGGTCGATGTCGTCGGGTTGCTGTGTCTGCGAACGGCGCTCTCAGGTGGCGCCAGTCGAATCGTCAGCGCCGGCGAAGTGCACAACGTCATCATGGCGGAACGACCGGAGCTGCTGCGCATCCTCTATAGAGGGTTCTACAACAGCCGCCGCGGACACGGCCAGAGTACCTCGTCCGCGCCTGTCCCGGTGTTCGCCAACGGAGCGGACGCACTGGAGTGCTACTTCCTGCCGGAGACGATCAGACAGGCAGCGGAGGAGGGCTATGCGCTCTCCGCGCTCGACCAGGAGGCGATTGCCACGATTGGCGAAGTGGCGAACCGCCCCGGCGTGTACCTGGATATGGACTTTCGTGTCGGTGACATCCAGTTCCTGAGCAACCGCACGATCCTGCACGCGCGCACCGACTACGTCGATCCTCCGGAGCCCGAGCGCAAACGTCACCTGCTGCGCCTATGGCTCATGATGTCGCAATGGCCGCCGAGACCGGCCGCGATGGTGTTTCACGATCGCGTCGATCAGTCCGGTGGCGGTGTTCGCCCCGTGGAGAGGCACTAGATGAAACGTTTGTGTAACGCGTTGCTTCTGGCATCGGTGCTGGTGGCCGGCGCCGCCGGCGCACAGGCTCCCGCCGGTCCTTCCACTCGGGGCGATGGACCGGGTCCGGCGGCGAAGCCGTTTGGGTTTACGCGCGCCGATCCGGGGTTCGATGCGCTCATCGCTCGCGACGCCAAAGTGGAGCTGGTGGCCGAAGGGTTCGGGATCAA
>DATNEN010000258.1:0-22432 GCA_035552975.1 Steroidobacteraceae bacterium | reverse complement strand
GGCATGCGAATTGCTCGTTGAGGCGGCAACGTTCAAGAGGGCCTGCCATGACTGTTTTGAATCCCAGACTGCTCGCCGAGCTCCGAGCAGCTCTCGCGCACCGTGAGGAGCCGCTCACGGCGGAGCTGACGCGCCAGCAGGGATCGGCCACGGCACCCATCTCTCCGCGGCGGTTGCGCGCCTCCCCGGCGGCGCGCTATGACTTTCTGTATCAACGCCAGCAGGAGCACGGCGCCGGACGGCCCCCTTCTCTTTGAGGGCGGTGTGGCCGCCACACGCAAGGCCGAAGCTCTGCTCGTCGCAGGTCGCGCGCTCGCGATCTCCAATCCCGACAAAGTGCTCTTTCCGGGTCCAAAGCACACCAAGCTGGATCTCGCACGCTATTACATCGACGTCGCGGAAGGCGCGTTGCGTGGCGCCGGCGGCCGTCCCAACATGCTGGTGCGTTACCCCGACGGGATCGAGGGCGAGCATTTCTATCAGAAGCGGGCTCCGGCGGCCCGTCCGTCCTGGATCGAAGTGGTCGAGCTGCGCTTCCCTTCGGGGCGCGTTGCCAGGGAGCTCGTACCCCGCGATGCGGCGGCACTCGCCTGGCTGGCGAACCTTGCCTGCCTGGAGCTGCACCCGCACCCCGTACGCGCCGATGATCTGGAGCATCCCGACGAGCTGCGTGTCGATCTCGATCCCGTGCCCGGTGTCGCCTGGGAGCAGATACGACAAGTGGCCCTGCTCACGCGCTCGGTCCTCGCGGAATTCAACCTCGCGGGGTGGCCCAAGACCTCAGGTTCGCGAGGAATGCACATCGCCGTGCGTCTCGAGCGGCGCTGGACTTTCGACGAGGTACGCCGCAGCGCTCTGGCGCTCGCGCGTGAAGTCGAGAAACGGGCGCCGAAGCTCGCCACCAGTCGATGGTGGAAGGAGGAGCGCCACGGAGTGTTCATCGACTACAACCAGAACGCCAAGGATCGGACCGTCGCATCCGCGTATTCCGTACGGCCAACTCCGGATGCGCGAGTGTCCGCGCCTCTCTTCTGGGACGAGGTCGATGATTGCAATCCCGCCGATTTCACTCTGGCCACCGTGCCGGAGCGCTTCAGGAAGTTGGGTGATCCGCACGCGGCAATCGACCGGCATGCGGGTTCCATCGACGGGCTGCTCGAGCTCTTCGATCGGCAGGGTCAAGGCGATGCGCCCTGGCCGCCGCACTACAGGAGGCAAGCGGCCGAGCCGCCCCGCGTGCAACCCTCGAGACGCAAGAGAGCGTCCTCGAGGTCGTAGCCTGCTCAAGGGAGCAGGACGAATCGCCCGAGTAGAAGGCCCGCGGTGGCCGCGACTGCCGATGCCAACAGCACTGCAGACTTGGCTGCCGTAACGAGCGTCGGGTCGGCAAATGCGAGGTTCGTGAGGAACAGGGACATGGTGAAGCCGATGCCTCCCAGGCAGCCTACCAGCACGACACCGCGCCAGTTGAGCCCGGCGGGCAGGCTGATGAGCCCGCTGCGAGCGGTTGCCCAGGTGAACAGCCCGATTCCCAGCGGCTTGCCGATCACGAGGGCAACGACGATGGCCGCTGTGAGTGTCGCAGTCTGGGCCGAGCCCGGCATGAAGCTGCCCAAGGCCAGCCCCGCGTTCGCGAGCGCAAACAGCGGCATCACCCCGAATGCGACCCAGGGATGCAAAGCTCGTTGGATGCGCCGTAGAGGCGGATCTGTCCCGACAAGAACAGGTGGGGTCAGCAGGCCGAGAATCACGCCCGTGAGCGTGGGATGGACTCCAGCCAGCAGCAACCCGAGCCACAGGATCGCTCCGGGAAGCAGGTACGCGCGGGCAGAGCGAATACCCAGACGCTGAAAGAGGAGCACCATGGCGATGGCTGCGACACTCAGAAGCAACCCCGGCAGGCCGATTCCGCTCGCGTAGAACAGACCGATGATCAGTACGGCGGCGACGTCATCGATGACGGCGAGCGCCAGGAGCAACACGCGCGCCGCGCTCGGCACTCTTTTCCCCAGTACAGTCAGCACGCCGATCGCGAACGCGATATCCGTTGGCGTGGGGATGGCCCACCCTCGCTCCAGTCCGGCGTTGCTCGTCATCGCCAGGTAAAGAAGTGCCGGCGTCAGGACCCCGCCTGCCGCGGCCACCAGGGGCACCATGGCTTGCCTGAGGCCGCTGAGGGCTCCGTCATGGAGCTCGCCGCGAATCTCCAGTCCCACCACGAGAAAGAAGATGCTCATCAGCCCGTCGTTCACCCACCAGCGGAGCGACGGGTCGTGACCCGGCCACTGCCAGAAGATCTCGTACGTGGCTCGCCACGCAGAGTTGGCCCAGCCGAGGGCGGCGGCGGTGGCGAGCAGCAACACCATGCCGCTCGCGGCCTCCACTTCGAAGAAACGCCCGAGCCCGCCTCGCCGGAAGCTGTCTATTGCCGGTGGCCGCATCCAACGCCAGGGAGCAGGCCTGGACATTGCGCACCGCCGATCGGGAATCCAACGAGCCTGTCCGTCATTTCAACTGACTATATCATTGTCAGATCGTGCTCGAAGTCGCGGCAGTCGGAAGCGCTGAAGTCGGTTGACCGCGGGCGCATTTCGTGCTGCGGCAGGGCGGATATCGGTGGATTGGAGAGACACGAATGGCGCGGTATGGCAAGAAGGCCGGGAGCAAAGTCAAGCGCGCGATGCACGAGCGTAAGCGCGGCACGCTCCGTAGCGGCCGCTCGGGTCGCAAGGTCAAGAGCCGCAGGCAGGCGATCGCGATCGGGTTGTCGGAGGCGCGACGCTCCGGGGCCAAGGTACCCGCGAAACGCGGCAGCCGCAGGAGGAAGTAGCAGGCGCTAGTGGCTCGCTGTCGAGGCTCCTGGGGTCGGCGAGGTCGACGATCCGGCTCCGGGAACCGCTCCCGTCGAGCCCCCGACATAGCGCTCGAACTCCTCTCGAAAGCGCTCCGTCAGGTATTGCTGCTCACGGGGCGAGAGCTTCCTGAGGTCCAGGAAGCGGTCGCTTTCCTCCTCATACATGTGGTGTAGCACGGCGCCACGGATGTGCTC
The DNA here is from genome assembly GCA_035552975.1 of Steroidobacteraceae bacterium. Taxonomy (GTDB): domain Bacteria; phylum Pseudomonadota; class Gammaproteobacteria; order Steroidobacterales; family Steroidobacteraceae; genus 13-2-20CM-66-19. The sequence continues at coordinate 19,383 of DATNEN010000258.1, read as the reverse complement.
GAGCTTGTCCATGAAGTCCTCGGTCATCGGATCCAGGAATTCCAGCGCACCCAGGTTGGCCTTGGCACCGGCCTGCTCGGTGTAGCCCGCCATGGCATGCGACTTCTGGCCGGCCCTGATCAGGGCGGGGTAGATGACGGACTCCTCGGCATTGGAGTGCCCGGTGAGGATCAGCGACAGCGACTTCAGCGCGATGCGCCTGCTCGCCAACGCCTGGGCTATCTTGACGCCGGCGAAGGCCTCTTCTATCCGGATGTGGTGATCCAGGATCATCGCCAGCCAATCATGGCTACCGGCGGCTTCCCGGGCCTTTGCTCTGGCTGCCATGCGGGCCTGCTCGCGCTCCGGCGGGGTGACGGCCGCAACGAATCTGTCCAGCAGTGACATGGGAGCTCCTCGATTGCAGTGTCTGGTATCGCACTGAAGCAAAAGCCGCGCCGCGCCGAGGGCGGCATCCTGGGGGCGGCGCGCGGCTTGCGCCGCAATGTGCCGAGGGTGCGACTTCGTAGTGGCGCTCCGGTTACAAGCGCGACCTCCACTTGGCTCAATTTGTGCTGATCCGTCGGCGGGATCTCACTCTCATTCGGAGTCAGTCATGAACGCGATGCCCCGGCCGCTGGCGCTCGTCACCGGTGCCTCGAGCGGCATCGGCTACGAGCTCGCGCGAGAGTGTGCCTCCAACGGCTTTGACTTGGTGATCGCCGCCGACCGCTCCCTCAGCGAGGCGGCTCTGGAGTGCAAATCCTTCGGCGCCGAAGTGCAGGAGGTGCAAGCGGACCTGGCGACCGAGGAGGGAATCGCCCGGCTGCTCGCGAGCGTGGCCGGACGCAAAGTCGACGCATTGCTGGCCAACGCCGGCCACGGACTCGGCAGCGGCTTTCTCGACCAGCCCTTCAGGGAGCAGCTGCACGTCATCAATACCAACATCAGCGGGACGTTGGCGCTCATCCATGCCATCGGCAGGCAGATGCGCACGCAGCGCAGCGGGCGCATTCTCATCACCGGCTCGATTGCCGGCTTCGTGCCCGGGTCGTTCCAGGCCGTCTACAACGCCAGCAAGGCTTTCATCGATTCCTTCTCCTGGGCCTTGCGCAATGAGTTGCAGGCTTCCGGTGTGAGTGTGACCTGCCTGATGCCGGGGGAGACGGACACGGAGTTCTTCGAGCGCGCCGGGATGATGAATACCCGCTTCGGAGTGGAAAAGAAGGCCGACGCTGCCGCCGTGGCGCGCATCGGCTTCAAGGCGATGATGGACGGGGAGGGCGACGTCGTGGCCGGCTTCAAGAACAAGCTGCAGGCGGCCATTGCAACGGTGACCCCTTCGTCGGTGCTGGCGGAGCAGCACCGCAAAAAAGCCCAACCCGGATCCGCCGATCACTGAGAGGCTCGCCAATCTGCCGATCACGCTGCGAGGAACAACGTCATGTCTTCAGAATCCACGCACTGGCAGTCAGTCTCGCGAGCTGCCCCGACACTCCATGCGAGCGCGCGGCTCGAGAGGCCACGCCAGGTCAGTCGGACTCGAACCCACCGCAGTCCGGTTGGCGCTACCGTGCAGACGCTGTTGAGCCCCCGCAATCTGGGCTGGCTCAGCGTTGCTCTGGGGGCCGCCGCGGTGCTCGCACCACGACCGCTTGCAACACTGACGGGCCTGCGCGGGCAGTCGGGATTGCTGCTCTTTGTAGGCTTACGGGAGCTGCTCAGCGGCTGGGGCCTGCTGACACAGCAAGAAAGCAGACCCTGGCTCTATTCCCGTGTCGTGGGCGACGTCATGGACCTTGCGGCCATCTCCCCTGCGCTGCAACCGCGCAACAGGCATAGGGCACGTGCGCTAGGTACAGCGGGCGTCGTGGCGGCAATCGCGGCTGCGGACCTCGCGGCCGCCATCGCACACTCCAACCGCGGTGGGCGAGCGGTCGCGGTCGGGCCGTTCTCCGAGGGGCTCATCGTCAACAAGACACCCCAGGAGTGTTACGAATTCTGGCGCGACCCCAACAACCTGCCGAGGTTCAGCGCAGCCGTGGATTCCGTGGCGCAGATCGACGATCGCCACGTCCGCTGGCTGCTGCGCGGTCCGCTCAGCCAGAAGGTGGCCGTGACCATCAAGACCACCACCGATGAGCCCGCCAGGCGCATCGCCTGGCATTCTGTTGGCCGATCCGACCTGCCCCACGCCGGTGTGGTGCGCTTTGATCCGGCCCGCGGAAACCGTGGCACGCTGGTCAGCGCGCTGCTCTGGTACCCACGCTCCGGCGGCACGGCCGGATGGCGCATCGCGAGTCTCGTCGGCGCGGATCCACGCTCACGCTTGCGGGAGGATCTTCGCCGCTTCAAGCAGCTCCTGGAGACGGGGGAGGTGGCCACTACGCGAGGGCAACCCTCCGGCCGCCGCAGCCGGTTCGGTCGCTGGATCCCCGGAGCCGCAAATCGCGGCAAAAGGACCTGACATGAGAGCCAACTGCTGGCAAGGCGCACACAAGCTGCGCATCGAGGATGTCCCGGATCCCCAGATCCTCAATCCGCGGGATGCGATCGTCAGAGTGACCTCCACCGCCATCTGCGGATCGGACCTGCACATTTATGACGGCTACATTCCGACCATGATGCGCGGCGACATCATCGGCCATGAGTTCATGGGCGAAGTCGTCGAGGTCGGTGCCGCAGTGAAGAACCTGAAGGTCGGCGATCGCATCGTCAACCCGTTTCCGATCGCCTGCGGAGCGTGCTTCTTCTGCAGCTCGGGCCAGTACTCCTTGTGCGAGAACTCCAATCCGAATGCCTGGATGGCCGAGAAGCTGTGGGGCCACTCACCGGCCGGCCTGTTCGGGTACTCGCACATGCTCGGAGGGTATGCGGGCGGGCAGGCGGAATATGCGCGGATTCCGTTCGCGGATGTGGGGCCCATCAGGGTGCCGCAACACCTCAGCGATGAGCAGGTGCTGTTCCTGTCGGATATCTTTCCGACCGCTTATATGGCCGCGGAGAACTGCGCGATCCATCCGGGGGACACCATCGCAGTGTGGGGTTGTGGCCCGGTCGGCTTGCTGGCGATGAAGAGCGCGTTCCTGCTCGGGGCGGATCGGGTGATCGCGATCGACCGCTTCCCGGAGCGCTTGCGCAAGGCGCGCAATGACTGCCGTGCCGAAACACTCAATTACGAAGAGGTCGAGGTCCTCGACGCGCTGCGTGAGATGACGGGAGGGCGCGGACCGGACGCCTGCATCGACGCTGTCGGCATGGAGGGGTACGCCCACGGCTTCTTCGGCACGTACGACCGGGTGAAGAAATCCCTACGGGTGGCAACCGATCGGCCGACCTCGCTGCGGGAAGCGATTCTGGCCTGCCGCAACGGCGGCACTGTCTCGGTACCGGGCGTGTATGGCGGCTTCCTCGACAAGATGCCTTTCGGCTCGATCGTCAACCGTGCTCTGACATTGAAGTCCGGCCAGACTCACGTGCAGCGCTACCTGCGCCCGCTCCTGGGGATGGTCGAGGAGGGGCGCATCGACCCCAGCTTCGTCATCTCCCACAGGCTGCCACTCGAGGATGCCCCTCGCGCCTTCGCCATGTTTCGCGACAAACGGGACGAGTGCATCAAGGTGGTTCTCAAACCCGGCACTGCCTAGCGCCTGGCGTCAAACTCCCGGTGGGATCCGTTCGAGCTTCATGCCGGCATCGGCCTGTCTCTGCCGCGCCAGGACCGTTGGCTGCGGCCAAGCGACCCGCGCCAGCCCAACGACCCGCTCAGATGATCGGCTTGCCGCCCGTGACCGCGATCGTTGCGCCCGATACATAGCTGGCCTCGTCGCTGGCGAGCATGACATAGACCGGTGCGAGCTCCCGGGGTTGAGCCGGGCGTTTCATGGGCACCTGCTCGCCAAAGTGCTTGACCTTCTCCGCCGGCATGGTGGAAGGAATCAAGGGCGTCCACACCGGGCCCGGCGCTACCGTGTTGGCGCGGATTCCTTTCGGGGCCAGCAGTTGCGCCAGCCCGCCGGTGAAGTTCTGAATGGCACCCTTGGTGGTGGCGTACGGCAGGAGCTGAGGACTGGGCGAATCCAGGTTCACCGAGCTGGTGTTGATAATGGAGCTGCCGGGCCTCATGTGCGGCAACGCGGCCTGTGTAATGTGGAACAGGGCGGAGATGTTGATGGCAAAGGTCCGGTTCCACTCCTCAGCGGAGATCTCCTCGAGCGAGTCGAAGCTCCTCTGGTGGGCTGCATTGTTGACGAGCACGTCGATGTACTCGAAGGCCTCGACCGTGTCCCGGACCAGCTGACGGCAGCGATCGGCGCTGGACAGATCGCAACGAAACAGCTCGCAGCGACGGCCGGCTTCCCGCACCAGCCGCTGAGTCTCGCGTGCATCGCGGTCCTCGCTCTCATCCAGATACGCGATCGCCACATCGGCGCCCTCGCGCGCGAAGGCGAGAGCTACGGCGCGACCGATGCCGGAGTCGCCGCCGGTGATCAGCGCCTTCTTGCCCTGCAAGCGCGCGGAGCCTCGATAGGTGCTCTCTCCGTAGTCCGGCTTTGGATCCATGTCCTCGCTCTTGCCCGGCACAGGCTGCCACTGCGGCTTGAACGTGGGTTTGGGAGCTTCAACTCGTGAAGTCATGGCGTGCTCCGGGCTGGTGAGCGGGTTGGTTTCGCAACCCCTGTCGAAGGCGATGGTTCCCGGCTCTCTCAGTGTGTGTCGTAGTCGACTTTGCGGTTCTCGCCGACGATGCCCGCTGGCTTGCCGGTGAGCACCGCGCGTGCAGCTGCCACTACGTAGGCCGAACGCCCTGGGGCGAGCCAGTACTCCGCTCGCTCCATTTGCACGCGTAGCAAGGCCAGGCGCGCGTCCTCTGGGCCGTCCGGGTAGTAGGCCAATTGCTCGGTGCTCCACAATTGCTTTGCCTTGTCAGGGTCCTGGGACAGCTGCGCGGATCCGCTCACGGCGACGAACCGCTTGCCGCTCAAGTCCGCATAGCCGACGCTCACACGGGACTCTCTCGCCAGCTCGCCGACCTTCGGCGTGCTCCAGTCCGTAAAGAACCACAGTGTGTGCGTCTAATACGGCGAAGCATGCGCCGTTCCAGGGGAGGGCCGCGCGAGGTGCTGGCAGCGGTACACCGACACGATCCAGTTGCAGATCGCCCACGGTCGGTGCCTCCCCGCAGGCGATCGCAACCCGGTAATTCGTGCAACGCAACCGGTGAACCCCGCAGCCGTTATGGAGCTGGCACTCAGAGGCATGGGACTTGCGGTTGGATGGGCGTGGAGGCACCAACATGAGCACGCAACGTGAAGTGATCGTCGAGCGCCCCGCAGGCGCGCTCGAGGGGATGAGGGTTTCCTGGGGCGGAGTCTGGGCGGGTGTGCTAGTGGCACTGGGCACGATGCTCGTATTGAGCACCCTCGGCATGGCGGTCGGTTTCTCGGCCGACGCGCGCAATGTCGATCCGCAGACGATCGGTATGGGCGCCGTCGTCTGGTCGCGTGTCTCGCTGTTGATTGCCCTGTTTCTCGCCGGGATGGCGGCGGCACGCATGAGCATGGTGTGGGACCGGCCGACCGCTCTGGCTCAGGGAGCTCTCGTGTGGGTGGTAAGCCTCATCGCCGGCCAACTGCTGAGCGTGACCGGGATTGGGGTCATGGTCAGTGCGGCTTTGACTTACGGACTGCACAACGGCACCCCCGGAGAGCCCGGACCCGGATCGAGCGCGGTAGCGTGGTTGACGTTTCTTGCAGTCATTCTTTCCCTCTTCGCCACGTTGGCGGGCGCAGCCCTCGGGCGGCGGCGTGCGGCTGCTCGCGTCACGCACGAGATCGAGTAGCCCAGGCGTAGAAATCGCCCTGGCGCGCGGATACGGCCTCGCCCAGGCAACGTCTCTGCCGATACTCGTCCCTCGATTGCCTGTCGGGCCTCCATTCCCGGAGAGTGGCGCGCGCCGCGACGCTGGACTAGGCTTCGGGCTTTTGCAGGAGCCGCGAGGCCTTGCCATTGGCACGTACACTTGGGGGCCTCACGCACCGAGCCCTGCTGCGCTCGATCGCGGCGCTCCTGGCTTGCGCCTCCTATGCCCCCGGCGTTGTCGCTCAGAGCGATTCCTCCGTCTCGCAGGCTACGATCGACGCGCAACGCAAGGCGCTTGAGCCGCGTGTACGCGCGTTCGTAAACGGATCTCTCTACGTTGCGAGCGACGTAGGGCCGGCCAGATGGAACTCCCCGGTATGTCCGACGGTCCTGGGCCTGACGCGCGGTGACGGAGAGTTCATCCTCGCCCGCCTGTCGCAAATTGCTCGAGCGGCGGGGGTGCCGCTCGCTGGCGAGCACTGCGCAACCCCTGATGTCTACGTGCTCGCGACGATGAAGCCCGAGGAGTTCCTCAGGAAATGGGGAAAGAGCCGGCATTGGCGCATGTTTGGCGATGCCCCGCAGGGGGTCATCAATGCGTTCATAGATACGCCACGGCCGTTGCGCGTGTGGTACAACTCCAGCGAAGGCGGCGGTCCGCAGACGAGTGAAGATGCACCGGCTGGGGCGGAGCCCGGCGGAATTCCGACGGTACCAACCAGCGTTGCGCACGGTGGAGACACCCAGAGAGCCACGCGAAGCCTGACTCTGGCCATCCTCGTTGTCGACAAAACTCACCTGCAAGGCGTGACGCTCGGGCAGCTGGCTGACTACATCGGGATGTACGCGTTTTCCCGTCTCAGGGTCGATGCGCATCGGGGTGACGCGCCAACGATTCTGGGGCTGTTCGACGGTGTGCCGGCGCAGTCGCCTGCCGGTTTGACGAGCTGGGATGAGGCGTTCCTGGAGTCCCTGTATCACACCGATCCAAAGTCTGTCCTGCAGCGCGCGAGCATGGTGACCCGGATGGTGGAGCGCATTGTGTCTGACAAACCACCGGAATCGCAGACGCATTGATGTCCTCAGCGCGCGGCAGCGGGGAGAAGACCATGCCCAATCGGCGCGAATTCCTGATAAAGGCCGCCGCTGCAGGCAGCGTGATGGCATTCTCGGCAGGCAACGCGGCCGAACACTCGCCCGGCGGCTCCCAGCCGCTGCGAATTCTGATCCTCGGCGGGACGGGAAACATCGGTCCCTATCACGTGCGCGCGGCAGTTCAGCGCGGCCACCATGTCTGTGTGTTCAGCCGAGGCCGCACCGCCGCCGAGCTCCCGGCCGGCGTGGAGCACCTGATCGGCGATCGGAGCGGCGACTTGAGCGCCATCCGGGGACGCGATTGGGATGCGGTCCTCGACATCGCCACGTTCGGGCCGAACTGGGTCCGCACTATCGGTGCCGCTCTGCAGGGTCGCATCGGGCAGTACACTTTCATCTCTACGGTATCGGTGTACGACAACCCGGCGGCGAACGCGCGAACCGATGAGACGAGCAGGGTTCTGGCCTACGACGCAAAGGCGGACCCGTATTCGAACATCGAAGGCGAGACCGCGGACTACGGCGCACTGAAGGTGTTGTGTGAACGAGAAGCCGAGAGGCAGTTCCCCGCGCGCACGCTGGTGATTCGTCCGGGTTACATCGCCGGCCCCGGCGATACCCACGCACCGCTGCCTTATTGGGTGTTGCGCATGCAACGGGGCGGTGAAGTGCTGTCGGTCGGCGATCCCTCCACCCCCGTTCAGTTCATCGACGTGCGGGATCTTGCGGAGTGGATCGTACGCATGATCGAGAGGCGCGCGACCGGCATCTACAACGCCGTGGGTCCGATTCCTCCGACGGATCTCGGGCACGTCATCGATGCGGCGCGCATGACAGCCGCCTCACCCGCGAAAGTGACCTGGGTTCCTCGCTCGTGGCTCGCCGGTCAGAAAGACAAAGATCTGTTCAGTGGGTTGCTCTTCTGGGAGATCAACAGAGGAGCGCTGTCGGGAATCAGTAACGCACGGGCCCTCGCGCAGGGGCTGACCACCCGGTCCGTGCAGGTGACACTAGCCGATACGTTGCGCTTTCTGAAAACGCAGCCACCCCAGACACAGGTGACCGCAGGATATCGGCCGAAGGCGGGTGGGGGATTCGAGCGCGTCCAGCTGCCCTGGCCGGAATATCTGCAGCGTGAGAAGGCAGTCCTGGCTGCCTGGCACGCCAGCTGAAGAGGTGACCGAAACGGGGCCCTGCATCGCGGCAGGGCCCCGAGCGGCCGGTGACGAAATTCAACACACCGGCGGGAATCCCGGCGCGGGTCGCGGGCCGGCGTCAGTGAGTCGAGGGCATGGGCGTAATCGTGCCAAACAGCCCGTTGGTCTCCCCGTTCGGGCCGGCGGAGAAGTACAGAGTGTCGGGACTGGAATGCAGCCCGCCGCCCAGGGTCAATGTCCACAGCCCATCGATCGCCAGCGGCTTGCCGTGCGAATCCTCGAGCTGATCGAGGAACCGGCCGTCGTTGCTGAACACATTGATGCGGCCGTCGCCGAAGTTGCCGATGAGAATCTTGCCGCTCCATGGTCCGAACGCGAATGACGCTCGCGCGACTCCCCAGGGAGAGTTCAGCCGTCCGCGCGACTCGAACCGGCGCAGCAGGTGGCCGCTCGTGTCGAACAGGTCGACAAAGCCGTGGCCCGGCCCAGCGACATCATCGTGCCTCTCGGCGTTCTGCTTGGCGTAAGTGACGAACAGATCGCCATCGATCTTCACGATGTTGAACGGCGCGTACCCGGGCGGGATCTCGGGGTCGGCGAAGGAGCCATCGAGTGTCGCCTTGGTGAACATGCCGTCCGTGCCGTTCGGGCCGAACACATCGACGGTGCCGTTGCTGAAATTGGCCGCGAACAGGAAGGCGCCCCTGGGATTCACCCCGAACGCCAGGCTCTTGTAGACCGCGCCGCTGGCGGACTCGTCTGCGGCCAGCACCGCGTTGTCGGCGGGATTCAGGCCGCCCGCCCAGGCGGAGATCGTTCCATCCTCCGTCGAGAAGATGAACAACGCCGGTATCTTGGTGCCGGGCACCAGGAATGCGCTGGAGGGATTCCAGACGATACCCGTTGGGGCCGCCGGCGTCGGATTGGAGGGATTGTTCGGGTCATTGGGATGACAGGCGGTCACGGGCACGAAGTTGCCGGGCAGGGGAATGGAGACCTGGAGCGCAGTTATCTTCTCACCGGTGCCGTCGTAAAGGGTGGAGCAGCCGGTGGCGTTGTCGTTGACCCAGAAGGGGCTGCCCGCCGAGGTGAAGGCGATGCCCCAGGCATTCTGCAGTACCGGGTCCTGCATGGCCGCAGGGTCGCTCTGGTTGGATACCAGGGGCGTGACTGTGTAGGCGTCGCGCTCGCGTCGCGAGTCGTCGTCGCCGGCTGTGGCGAGTGAGGATGCAGCGATTGCAATGACTGCCACGGCTCCCAGCTGTCGGATGATCTGAGACATGTCTATCCCCTTTATTGTGGTGACTGATCGTGGCTGAGCCCGCGTGAGTTCCACGGCGGGCGCGATCCGTTCAACGCAAACGCGAAGGGGGAGTTGGGTTTGTGTTCCCGATCGAGGGCGGGAGCTGGGCGCCGAGGCTCGAGGAGCCCCGAAGAACGCCTGACGCGGCGGGCGCCCCGAATCGACCTACGGCCGATCCGCCAGCTTGAACACCCACAGCGTCGTCCCGCCGGGCGGGTCGATGATCTCCGGCGTCAGGCTGCGGGTGCCGGAGTCGAATGCGCCACCCCCGCCTGCCACGACTGCCACGTATTGAGTGCCATCGACACTGTAGCTGGCGGGTGAGGAGCTCGGCGATGCATTCAGGCGGACCTGCCACAACACCTTGCCGTTGGCGGCGTCAAAGGCGCGGAACTGACGGTCGCGCGCGCCGCTGAACAGCAGTCCCCCGGCGGAGGCGAGCAGCGAGGAAGCAATCGGTGCGCGCTGCGGATGCGTCCAGACAACCTGCCGGCTCTTGAGGTCGATCGCATCGATGCGACCGAAGTTGCCGTCGTTGCCCGGCTTCGGGCGGCCGCGCAGCCGCAGGTCATCGCCACCGGCGGAGACTGCGGCGGCGTCGCGTGCTTCCCAGCTGTAGTCCATGCAGTAGTTGATCGCGAGCGGTACGTAAAGGTAACCGGACGCAGGATCGAACGCCGTGGTCGGCCAGTTGCGTGCGCCTGAGGCCACCGGACAGATGAGATCGGTTCGGCCTGCCTGCGGGTGCTCGAGCTCGGGTTTGATGATCTTACGGCCGGTCTTGGGCTCGATGCCCGCGACCAGGTTCTGCACTCCGAGGTCCTTGGAGAATCGATACTGGCCGTCGACGGCGTTCAGGACGTCGAAAATCGCGCTCTTGCCGCCGGTGACCACCCACTTGGTGGGTTTGCCGTTGACGGGGAGGGTGATGAGCGACCGCTCGAACACCCAGTCCAGGTCCCACACGTCGCGGTTCATGTGCTGGTAGTACCAGGAAAGTTTGCCTGTGTCGGCATTCAGCGCGAGCGTCGAGTCCGTGTAGAGCGCATCATTGTTCGACAGGCCCTTACCTTTACGCGGTGTCAGCAGCGTACCGACGTCATAGGTGTTGCCGGTCCCGAAATAAAGCAGGTTCAAGTCCGGGTCGTAGCTGCCGATGGACCACACTCCTGAACCGTAACGCTCATTGACCGGCGCGCCGTTCCAGCTGTCCCCGCCGGGCTGGCCCGGCCGCGCGATGGTGTTGAAGCGCCACTTCTCCTCGCCGGTCTGCGCGTCCAGGGCGACGATCCAGTCGCCTCCGCCGGTGTCGATTCCCAAGCTGACACCCACGATGACCTTGCCGCGCACGACCAGGGGGCCGCCGGAAATGTGAAAGTAGGCGCCATCGATCACTCCCGGACGCACCCCCTGTGCGGCAGTCACGACGGCGTGATCCCAACGCTGGCCGCCGGTTCTGACGTCCAGCGCGACGATGTGTCCGTCCGCGGTCGGGGCATAGAGCTCGCCGCCGTAGATCGCCAGTCCTTTCATGCGCGCTTCACGGCCGCCCTCCAGCGCCTCCGGAAGCGGGCGGACGTACCGCCAGAGAATGCTGCCATCGACCGCGTTGACAGCCTCGATGGTATTGGCGCTCTCGATGAACAGCACGCCATCGTGGATCAAGGGGGCCGCTTCATTGGCACTGGGCGGCAGTGCCAGCGTCCATGCGACACCCAGGTTGTGGACGGTGCTTTTATCGATCTGTTTGAGCGGGCTGTAGCTTTGGGTCGCGTAGGTGCCCCGCCACATCAGCCAATCGGCGGCGGGAGGGTTGCGCAGCAACTCGTCGGAGACCGGCGTGAGCCTTGCGAGCAGGCTCTCTTGTGCGGCCATGGCGGCACGGTAGGTGGCGTCCTGGTTGTCGATGCGCGCGGCGCTGGCTGTGCGTACGGCCGGGTTACGGCGTGCTGCAGCCGGGGTGCCCACGGAAGCCGCCAGTGTGAGGGAGGCTGCCAGCTCGCTGCGGCCGGGCCGGTCCCCGTTCTCCTGCAGCAGATAGGCTTCAATGTCAGTGTAGGTGCGGGTGTCGAGAGTGCCCGGATTGGCGGGCGGCATGCGCTGGACGATCAGCAGTCGCAGGGCCTCGGGCGTCTGGCTGCTCCAGTGGGCCCGGAAGGCAGCGCCCTTCATGGGTGGCCCAAACTGGCCGTCGTTCAGGTGGCGTCCGTGACAGGACGCGCAGCTCTTGGCGTAGGCGGCCTGGCCGCGCTGCGCCTGTTGTGCGGTGAACCCGACGGGTCCGCTGTCGAACAATGTTTGTGTGGCGGTGGCGGCGGCCGCCTCGCCTGCCCCAGCCATGCCGATCGCGAGTGACAGGGTTGCAGCGCACGCAAAGGTTTTCTTCATCAGGCGTCGACCTTGGAAGAGGGCATCGCGCAAAATACTGGATAGTCCGCTCGAGGGCGAGCCTCTGTCCGCTCAGCGGCCCGCCGCGTGCATCGTCGGAGTTACCATGCTCGCTCATCATGAGGGTCGCACCATGAGCAGTTCTGCCGCCTCAGCACCAGCGCTTACCCCCGTCGCGCTACCGGCCCGCACCGTGGCGCCCCCTTCTACGATCAGCCCAGAGGCCGCCGCCGCCCTGTCGGTCGGGGCCGGCATCCCTGCCCTGCCTCGCCCCTCGCCGCAGGACCTGGAGGGATGGCGTCGCGCGATCGAGGCGAACAGGGCGATGTGGGAGCCCATCGCAGGGGAGATGTTGGCGAGCAGCCGCTGCAGCCTCCAGACACGGGACATCGCCGGCGTGAGCACGCATGTCTGCACCCCGGGTAAGAACGGGACCGGGGCCCGCTATCTCTATATCCATGGTGGCGCCTTCGTCTTCGGGGGCGGTCGCTTTGCCATGGCAACCGGCGCCAGAGCCTGCGATGCGCTCGACCTGGTGACCTTCTCGGTCGACTACCGGATGCCGCCGGACCATCCTTTCCCCGCGGCGTTGGAAGACTGCCTGGCGGTCTACCAGCGGCTGCTCGAGGACGCTCCCGAGCGGAAGATCGTCGTCGGCGGCTCCTCGGCGGGCGGCAATCTTGCCGCCGCAGTGACGCTGCTGATTCGCGACCGAGGGTTGCCCGCTCCCGCCGCCGTCGTGCTGCTCACCCCGGAGGTCGATCTGACGGAGGCCGGCGACACGTTTCGAACCAACGAGTGGCTCGATGTGACGCTCAAGCGTGGGCTGCCGGAGTGCAACGCGCTGTACGCCGCCGGCCGCGATCTGCAGGATCCCTACCTGTCGCCTTTGTTCGCAGACTTCGGCAGAGGCTTCCCGCCGACCCTCATCCAGTCCGGGACACGCGACCTGTTTCTATCCAACTCGGCGCTGCTGCATCGCAAGCTGCGGCGCGCGGGCGTGGAGGCGGAGCTGCACGTCTGGGAAGCCATGCCCCACGGCGGCTTCGGCTTCGGGTCCGTGCCGGAGAACGATGAGATCAACGCAGAGATTCGGCACTTTCTGGCGCGGCACTGCTAACGGCGGTCCGGGCGAATAGCACCATCACAAAGTTGGCAGTCTGCCGCCGGGCGTGACGCCGAGAGCGTATTCAGTTCCCACGCCTGCCACCCTTTGTGGTGGCGCAACGACGCTTGTCACCGGTGTCGTCTGTTCCCGAAAACCATCTAGCGGTCAGCCCGCCCCCTGGGAACGTCCGACTCATCCGTCGCTCCCCCCAACTGTGGTGGAGGAACGCGGCCTTTCTGCATGATCCGGCGCGTGTGTGACCCGGCCCTGGTCGAGAGGCCGGACCAACGGGGAGGCCGCGGGCGACAGGCAGTCAGCGTCCGCGCGTCCATACAAGAGAGAGAGCCATCATGAGACTACGCACTCGCCCTGCGACATTGCTTTTGTTGGCCGCGACACCGGCGCTTGCCCAGACCCCCTCTCCTGCCGCAACCACCAACGAGGGTGCGCTCCAGGAAGTGGTCGTGACGGCGACCAAGCAAGCCGCCATCGATGTCAACAAGGTTCCCGTCAGCATCAGTGCCTACAGCGAGCAGGAAATGGACATGCGCGGGATCCGCACCATCGGGGACCTGGCGTCCATCACACCGGGACTGGTGTTTTCCCAGCAAAACAACTTCGGAACGCCGCAGACGAACATCGAGATCCGCGGCGTCCAGTCGCGCACGAGCGCTCCCACCACGGGCATCTACCTGGATGACACGCCGATGATCGGCCGTGCGAACAATGTCAACACGGGCCAGGATGGCGGCTATCCGCAGGTGTTCGATCTGGAACGCGTGGAAGTGCTGCGGGGTCCGCAGGGAACGTTGTTCGGCGCCAGCTCGGAAGGGGGCGCCGTGCGCTTCATCACCAAGCAGCCGAGCCTCACGCAGAGCAGCGTGTACGGACGCGCATCGATCGGGGCGACCGAAGACGGCGAACCGAATTACGAGGTCGGCGTCGCAGGCGGCATGCCGCTGGTGCAGGACAAGGTCGGCTTCCGTGCCAGTGCCTGGTACAAGCAGGACGGCGGCTGGGTCGATCGTGTTCAGCCTGGCGTCGGCTCGGGGCCGTTCACCGGTGCGCTCGATCCTGCCCGGCCCGGCGGACAGCTCATCGACGCCAACACCAATTGGACCCGAACCGTCGCCGCCAAGCTCGCCCTCACCGTTGCGCCGACCGACTGGCTGCGGATCACGCCCTCGGTGTTCTATCAGGACGTCTACATCCATGATTCGGGCAACTACGACCTGACGTATTCGAATCCGGACAAGGGCCAGTTCCGCATTGCCCACTCGCAACGCCTGCCGGCCGATGATCCGAACGTCATCTCTACGTTGAAGCTCGAAGCGACCCACGATGACTTCGCAGTGACCTCCGTGACCTCGAACTATCAGCGCCGGGTTACCTGGGAAACCGACTACACGCAGTACCAGGACAACGCTTTCTTCGGCAACCCGTGGCCGCTCACGGGTGCCGCGGATGACTACGGGACCGGCTACTACGAGACCTATCAGAACGTCACTTCCGAGGAATTGCGCTTCGCCTCGGTCAATCCCGACGATCGATTCGTGTGGGTTGCCGGTCTGTATTACGAGCACGCGCGCCAGCAGGACACCGTGTTCGTCGCGCATCCGGATCTGCCTGCGCTCGTCCAATCGATCTACGGGCAGTCGATCGAGAGCATCCTGGGCACCGGACCGTATCAGGGGCTGTGGGTGGCGTTCGACGATGTGCGCACACGCGATGAGCAGACCGCGCTCTTCGGCAATGTGGACTTCAGGATCACTGCCACTTTGAAGGCGACGGCGGGGGTACGTGTTGCCTATGCCAAGTCGCACACGGACCTGCACTTCGACGGCTCTTTCAACGGCGGCCCGGGGTTTTTCAGCGGCGATGAGACCGACAAGCCAGTGACGCCCAAGGCGGGCCTCACCTGGCAGCCGACCGCAAGCAGCACCTACTACGTATCCGTCTCCAAAGGCTATCGTGTAGGTGGCGTCAACCCGCAGATCAACAACACGCAACCCGCCTGCCAGGCGGCTCTGGCGGCAGACGACCTCACCGGCAAGCTCTCCCAGACCTATAACCCGGACTCGTTGTGGAGCTACGAGATCGGCGCCAAAGGCCGGCTGCTCGACAATCGCCTCGAGGTGCAGGCCAGCGCGTTCCACATCCGCTGGAAGGACATTCAGCAGGCGGCGCAGATCACCGGGTGCGGCTTTGCCGCCGTCTTCAACCTGGGGACCGCGGAGAGCAACGGGTTCGATCTGTCACTGCGCGCCGCCGCTACCGACAATCTCCAGCTGGGCTTGCAGGTGGCATACACGGATGCTCACTACAACAGCTCCGAGGGCAAAATCGTCACCAACGGCGATGTGATCGGCGGACCGGCGATCTCGACCGGCTCGGCCGTGCCCCCCTGGACTGTCACGGCGAGCGGCGAGTACACGTTCAGCCTGATGGGAAAGCAGATGTATGTCTGGGCCGAGGACTCCTATCACAGCAGGAACAACGGTCCCTTCAGCACCCACAATCCGGCCAACATCATCGTCTACGACCCGGATCTCGTCGCCGACCCGTCGACCAACCTGCTGAACATGCGGGCAGGTGTTCGACTGCAGGGGCTGGATGTGTCGGTGTTCGTCGATAACCTGCTGAACTCGCACCCGCAGCTGTCGCTCGAGCACACTAACCCCGGGGATCCGCGTTTCCAGGCGGTGACCTTCAGGCCTCTCACCTACGGAGTGACGGCGGTGGTGCGCTTCTAGTCAATTCGGGGGATCTACATTGAAAGTGTCGGCGATCGCGCCCCACGATCCGTCGGGTTGCTTGCGGAACACGCTCATCCACTTCCCAACGGAGTGGATGAGCGCTCCGGACTTGTCCGGCGCCGTCTGCTCGTAGGTCCCTACTGCATAACCGAGATCTCCAGCGGCGGAGATCTCGGTCTTGACCGTATCCATCTTGATGGCATAGCCGGTGGGGAACTGCATCTTGAACGGGCCGGTCAGCTCCGTGATCGGCACTCCCGGCAGCGCGCTGATCCATTTGGGCGCGTAGTACTTGCCATAGGCGGCCATGTCGCGCCGGCCGGCCGCCGCAACGGTGCGATCAACCAGCTCGCGCAGCGCCTTCTCATCCGTCGCGTGCGCGCTCGCCCCCCGCCCCGCGCCGCAGCCTCCCATGACGATCGATGCCATGAGCAGCGTTGCGCAGGCACTCAGCGTCGTAACAGTTCGCATGGCGTTGATTCCCACCGCACTATCCTCGAGCCCCGACTCAAAAGCCAAGCGGCAAGGCTGACGTGTGCTCCACGGAAGGAGTGCCGGCAAAATGCGATCCGACGAGCCGCCGCCACTCCTGAAAGTCCGGTGACCCGCGGAAGTGAACGATGTGATCCTCCACCGACTGCCAGTGCACGACCAGGAAATACCGAGCGGGATTCTCAACTGAGCGGTGCAAGCGCATGCCGTGGCAGCCCCTGGCACGCCGGAAGAGAGCGACGGCCTGCGTGGCGGCCGCCTCGAAGGCGGCTTCCTGGCCTGCCTTGATATCGATCTGCGCGATCTCCCAGAACACTCCACACCTCCCGGCTCGCTGAAGGTCCCATGCTACCCCAAGCCGGTGCGTGTATCAGCCGCTACCCGCCGGTGATGTACGCCAGGAGTGTCTGCGGCTGCACGGGTGATTGCGTGCCACGCCAGGCGATGTGGCAATCCGGCCGCGCGATACACAAGGGCATGCGGTAGGGGTCGGGAATCCCTCCGAAGTCCAGATCCAGCAGCTGCAGCGGAATGCGCAGGCTGCGGGCGGCCTGCAGCAGCGAGGCGACTTCGACCGAGGCGTCGAACCTCAGCAGCGTGAATTCCGGACCCAGCAAGTCATACAGAGATCGCCCATCGGGTAGCCAAAGATGCGGCAGGCGACAGCCCGGCACGCTCGAAGGACGGTAGTGCTGCATGGAGTAGGCCGGTGCGGGTTCGCCATCGTAGACGATGAGAGGGGAGTCCACATAGAAATAGCCGTAATTGAGTCCTGCGCAGGCGAATTGCTGCACGTGCAGGTGGTAAGCGGCGTCGCCGATCTGTTTGCGAATGGCCTCTCCTGCCGGAGTGGGATCTTCGACCGCCCGCGGTATCGAAGTGCGCTCCGCTATCGCGCCCATCGCGTGTTGCATCGCCAGGCGGGAGACCTGTTCGGTGATGGGCAGGCGCTCGATCTCGTAGCCATCCAGCACGGCCGCCGGCGCCCATCCGTTCAGATGGGCCGCGAGTTGCCAGGAGAGATTGAACGCATCGGCAATACCAGCATTCATACCGTAGCCGGCGTAGGGGACCCACAGATGCGCCGCATCACCGCAGATGAACACGCGCCGCTCCCGCAGCTTGTCCGCCACGAGGCGCCGCCCGACCCAGTCTTCCTTGGTCAGCAGCTCGTAGTGGAAAGAAGCATCGACGCCCAGCAGCAGGCGAATGCACGCATCACGGTCGACGGCTTCAAAATCCGGCTCTCCCGGTAGCAGGTAATTGTGGATCAGCCACAGCTCCCGGCCATCGATCGCGACCAGGTTGCCCGCTCTTTCGGGCGCATAGAGGTAGCTCATCCAGGCATCCGGCTTGGTGACCGCATCGATCAGGCCGGGGGCGCGAATGAAGCTCGATTGAACGCGCTGCACCTGCTGATCCCCGTGCAGGCGGGCGCCGATCGCCTTGCGTGTCAGCGAGGGCCCGCCGTCACATCCAACGACATAGTCGGCGGTGATCGCGATGCTCTCACCGTTGCGGAGGTTCCTGGCCAGCAGTCGCGCGCAGTGGGCATCCTGATCGATCTGCTCGACTCGACAGTCATTCAGCAGAACGATGCGCTCGCGCGCGGCGGCCTCGGCGTAGAGGATCGGCTCGAAATAGATCTGGTTGATGCGATGTGCCGGCTCCGGTGTCGGCCAGCGGCCGTCCGGGCCGCTTTTATCGGTATAGCGGGTGCGCCGGCACGGGATGTGGATGCGGGTGAGCTCGTATCCCGTGGCGCGGGTGCGGAGAGTGACATCGTTGGGATAGTCATCGGGCAGACCCGCCGCGCGTATGCGCTCGACGAAGCCCAAGCGGCGGAACGCTTCCATCGTCCGCGAGGCGATGTGATTGCATTTGACGCTCGGAGGCTGTCCCGCCGGCCGCTGTTCCAGGACCGTGACGTGAATGCCCCGCCAGGCCAGATCGAGCGCCAGGCACAGCCCCACCGGCCCGGCGCCTACGATTGCAACCTGAGGTTGATGAGCCATCGGGCGCGACGTGGTCCGCAATCTCTGGCGCGCGTGGCTGGAGGCCACCCGCAATGACGACAAGAATACCAGCCCGAACGCTCAGCGCGGCACGCGGAAATCCTGATCGGGAAACGTCGCGGTCCCCGGTACCTGGATGACGACCATCGCATGCTCCTGGCTCAGATGGCAGGCGTTGCAGGTGCTGGTGAGTTTGGCGTAGGCCACCTTGAATTTCGCCGCATCGGATGCCGCAATGGCCTGCTCGAGGTCCTTCAGAGGCTCCGTGGTCAGCGCATTCATCAGGGCGGTGAGATCGGCGTTGCGGTAGACCGGGATGGTTCGCGCGACGCGCCCGAACGCATTGCGCAGCTCGCTCAGCTCGTACTTCGCATACGCCCAGTTCTTCTCTCTGCCCGCGATCCCGAGCTTGAGATGTCTGGGCTGAACCGCCATGGTCATCAGGTCGCCGAGGCTGGGATGGTACTCCGGTTGCGCCAGTACAGCGGTCGAGGGGGCCGGCGTTGCGGGCGCGGTCTGGGCTCGCGTGGTCGAATGGGCCACGAGGGCAAGAGCGGTGACGGCGGACAACAGCATCACCGAGACTGCGCTTGTCCATGCAGTGCGGGGGTAAGTCAGTTTCATTTTTCGGCTCCGGAGTTCGACCGACGAAGGCGCGCCAGCGGGATTGATCGGCACGCGCGGACCATAACAGATCGACTGGCAAGATTTACGTTCGGAGAATGTGTGTTACAAGTTCGCCGCAGCGGAGCACGGCGCTCGTACAGGGGCGAGAGTCGAATTGATTTTGATTTGCATTTGCAGGCGGCTCGATCGGCCCCGGCAGTCGGTACCCGCGACAGGCACTCGCTGCATTCATCCTCCCGAGCTCGAACGACGATGGTCCGGGCCGCGCGACTCGCCGAGTGCCTGTGGCAGCAAAAAATCAGCCGGCGGCCACGAGCCGCAGACGCGTGATCTCCGAAGGCGCACCGAAGCGGTTGGGAATTCCCCAATACCCGGTCCCGCGGCTCACATAGACCCACAGCGCATTCAAGCGATGCAATCCAGCCGTGAAGGGCTGTTGAAAGCGCACGAACAGATTCCAGGGCCAGAACTGACCGCCGTGCGTGTGGCCCGACAGCTGCAGGTCGAAGCCGGCCTTGGCGGCTGCAGGGGCCGAGCGAGGCTGGTGTGCGAGCAGGATTTTCAGCACCGCGTTCGCCGGCGCCCCTGCGAGGGCCGCATC
>DATNEN010000257.1:0-3353 GCA_035552975.1 Steroidobacteraceae bacterium | reverse complement strand
CGCTCCCGGGCATAGATATCACCCCGCACGACCCCGTTCAACATAACGTGGGGGACCTCGACTGCCCCTTCGATCCGGGCGGTCTCGCTCACGGACAAGCTGGAGTTCGTGCCGGAAACCGCCGTGACGTTGCCCAGGATCTGGCCGTCCAGGTGCAGGCCGCCGGCGTACTCCAGGTCCCCCTGCAGGCGCGCGGCCTTGCCGATCAGCGTGTCGATCCGCGCTTGTTTGGGCACTTTGCTGAACATGATGACTGGCCTTTGCGATGCGGACGCCAGAGGCCCGGTCCCTCCTCGAGGAACCCGCGGCGACCTGTACGCCCATTGAGCTAGCCCGCGGTGTCCACGCTCCACGGGAACGTCTGGGTGAGGGGGGCGATTTCCTTGCGGCTCGAGCGGACCTCGATCGAGACATGATCGGGTTTCAGCCCGGCCGGGAGCGCCACCTCCTGGTCGAAATTCTCGAAATACCGAAAGCTGTACGCCAGCTCATGGACCTTCCCGGCCGTGAGCGTGCTCAAATCCACCGTCGTCGTGGCGCCGTTCGACTGCCCCTCCACGCTGACCCCGATCGCCCCCACCGCCACGTTGTCGGGGCGCACGGAGCGCACGAGCGCCAGGTGCAAGACAAAATGCCCTGCCTTCGATCCACGAGTGATCCGCACTTGCTGGATCTTCGCTCCCACGGCCGGCGTGCCCTGAGCCACGATGCCGCGATAGAAGGCCAGCTCCTGGGTCTGCCGGGCCACCTGGGCCTGCAGGTCCCCGATGCTGCGGGACACTTCGGCCTGCTCGCGCGCACGCCCTATTCTTATCGTGTCCAGCTCCGCCAGGTGTGTACGCAATTCGCGGTTTGATTTCTCCAGGTGCTCGATCTGCACCTGCAGCTCGGTGCGCTGCTGGGCGACGGCCAGACGGTCGTAGCCGGCATCGTAACGGCCGAGCTCATAGACCACGTACACCCCGAACAGCCCAATCAGCGGCACGGCACCCCAGACGATGAACTGTCTCAGGGGGCGGTGTGTCCGAATGACGACACTGGGCTTTCCTTCGGTCGCGCGCATGCCTTCAGACAGTGTCGTCCCGGGCGGCGGATCAGTCGACAGATGTTGTCGCCGAGTGTGACCCGCTCGTCGGTGCGATCACTTCCTGCCACCAGTCAGGGTGGGGCGGGGCTCCCTGGGGGAAGGCGATCTGCGCCAGCTCGGTGAGCGCCTTGATGTAGACCGGGCGCTTGAAATAGATGACTTCCCGTACGGGCTCCCACCAGAAGCCCCAGCGCCATTGATCGAATTCAGGCTCCGCGGTGCTGCCGAAATCGAAGGCCGCGGGTGTGCGCTGCAGGCGCAGCAGGAACCAGCGCTGTTTCTGCCCGATGCACACGGGCTGCTGATTGCGGCGCACGTACCGTGGAGGGAGCCGGTAGCGCAGCCAACGCTGCGACTGGCCCAGCAGCCGCACGTCCGCCTGAGTCAGGCCGATCTCTTCGTGCAGCTCGCGAAACAGCGCCTGCTCGAGCGCCTCGCCCTTGCGCACGCCGCCCTGCGGAAACTGCCAGCCGCGTCCCCCGGTCCGCCGTCCGAGAAACACTTCGCCGGTCTCGTTCGTCAGGATGATGCCGACGTTGGCGCGAAACCCGTCCGAGTCGATCACATCGCTCATGAGGAGGCAGTCTGACCGGGGCCTGCCCGAAAATCGAGCCCTGGCGGCGCCGGCCGCGAATCCCGAAGGCATCCGCGGGAAGGGACGTCGCCAAAGTGCACGCAGATGCGGCGCCCTTTCGCGGTCGGGCTCGCGGGCATTACCCTACGCCGCTTGGCCACTCACCTGACATTTCCGGCGACGGCAGGACGCCGCTTTGCCGCGCTGCTCGTGCTCGCTGGAGCGGTCGCCGCTGCTTCACTCGTCATCGGCGGTTCGGGAATCAGCCCGCGCGAGGCACTCCTCGCCCTGGCAGGTGGCGGCGGCGAGACCGCACGCACGGTCATGATGGAAGTCCGCGTGCCGCGCCTGCTCGCGGGTCTCGGTGTCGGAAGCCTTCTGGCACTCGCAGGCGTGCTGCTGCAGGCGCTGTTCCGTAACCCGCTCGCCGATCCCTTCGTGCTGGGGGTCTCCGGCGGCGCAGCGGTAGGTGCTCTGTTGGCGATGATCGCCGGAGCTGCAGCCGCACTGGTGCAATCGGCCGCCGTCGCTGGCGCCCTGGGCGCCGTCGTCATCGTCTATCTGCTCGCCAGGGGCGGCGGCACGCCGCGACTTCTGCTGACGGGAGTGGTGCTGGCAAGCGCATGCGGCGCGCTCGTCAGCGTCATGCTGGCCGTGGCCGACACTTCTCAGGTTCGCGGGATGGTGTTCTGGCTGGCGGGAGATCTCGGATGGGCGCTGAACCCGTGGGCGAGCGCGATCGCCGCACTCGTGGCACTTGCCTTCGCATTCAGCGTCGCTCGCCCGCTCAACGTGCTGGCGGCGGGCGAGTTGCGCGCGCGCAGTGTGGGCCTCAACGTCGACGCCTGGCGGATGCTCGTGTTCCTCGCCTGCGCAGCCTTGACGGCAATCGCCGTCGTCAGCGCGGGGACTGTTGGGTTTGTGGGCCTCATCACCCCGCACACCGTGCGGCTGGCCTTCAGGACGAGTGACCATCGCATCGTTGCGCCCGCATCGGCGCTGCTGGGCGGGGCGCTGCTTGCCGCCGCCGACCTGGTGGCTCGCACGATCGCAAGCCCTCGACAGCTCCCCGTCGGAGCGGTGATGGCTCTCGTGGGTGCTCCGCTGTTCATCGCGCTGCTGCGCCGCGGCGGCCCGGGTCGATGAGCATGGGGCCCTCGCTGCGAAACTACAGCACCATCAGATCCTGCCCGACGACCACTTCGCCGGAGTAGACCTGTCGCACGCCCTGGATGAAGAGCGTCACCGGATAGGCCAGGCCGCCGGCGGCGGGGCCGGCGAGCTGATGATTCAGCACCACCAGCCTGACGCCTGCCTCCATGGCCATGCGGCCTACGTCCGCCGGCGATGAGTGTGTCTCGGCGACGTGACGAAAGATGTTGTTGGGGCGGCCGGCCGCCGTTTCCGCTTTCGACCGCTCCTGCATCTGCGCGAGCGCGCCGGCATCTGCGACCTCGCAGACGAGCACGTCCGCGCCGCGCGCCAGCCTGGCCACATTCGCCGAGTACGCCGTGTCACCGGCGAACACGATGGAGCGATCCTTGGTGTCCATTCGCAGCGCCAGGCTGCGATGCGTCATGTTGGCCTTGGAGCGTGGCGGATAGTGCGTGTTCTCGACGGCCGTCACGGTCACTCGATCGTCTTTGAACACCTGCACGGGAGTGTCCGAAGCAGGCACATCGTGGCCGTGGA
>DATNEN010000256.1:0-10680 GCA_035552975.1 Steroidobacteraceae bacterium | reverse complement strand
GACTCCAGGACATTTCCGGGATTCGTGCACGACTGGTGGTTGTACACCCCCGCGCAGTACACGCCGGCGAAGCCGGCGGCGCTGATGATTTTCCAGGACGGCGCGGACTTCGTGAAGCGCGACGGTCACTGGCGGTTGCCGGTCGTGCTGGATAATCTCATCGCGCACGGCCAGCTACCGGTGATCGTAGGGGTCTTCGTGAACCCCGGCGCCTCCACCGGGCACCGGGACGGCAAACCCATCAACAGCAATCGTTCCGTCGAGTACGACACGCTGAGTCCTGCTTACGCGACGTTTCTGTGGACTGAGATCCTCCCGGAGGTGCGCCAACACGTTCATCTGCGCGAGGACGCAAGCGCGCGCGCCATCGGCGGTTGCAGCAGCGGTGGGATCGCCTCTTTGACCGCTGCCTGGCAGTTCCCCGACCGCTTCCGCAAAGTGCTCTCATTGAGCGGCAGCTACGCGAACATTCGTGGCGGGCAGGTGTATCCGAGCCTCATCCGCGGCGCCGCTCGCAAGCCGATCCGTGTTTTCCAGCAAGTCGGTGCCCATGACGCGGTGGTGGAAGGGTGGGGAAGTTGGCTGGAGTTGAATCAGGCCGTGTCCGCGGCGCTGGATGAAAAGCACTACGATCACAAATTCGTCATGACTGGCGACACGCACTGCGGCGTGGAGAACGCGGCTCAGGTACCCCAAGCCATGCGCTGGCTGTGGCGGGACTATCCACGCTGAGAGGCTTCGAGCCGCGCCGGTCAGGGCGCAATCACCAGTGCCATTGCAGTGGGGTTTCGGCCGGCAATCGCGGTTCCCTCGGCCTCGGTCGGCATGCCGCCGCGGTCCAGCGTGAAGTGAGCGAGGTGTCCGCCGCTGCCGTTGGGCGGAGCTGCCAATGCGTTCGAGGAGAGGATATACAGATCGCTCCCGTTCAGGGCTTCAGCGACCGCCGCGGATCCCGTCTCGAGCTGACCCTGAGGCACGAGTGCGCCGGAAGCGTCGATGGCGTAGGGGTAGAGCGTTCCGGAATTGGTGTCGACGCCCATGAGGTTGGCCAACAGATACGCGCTCGATCCCGCGGCGTTCACAACCATGCCCACCGGTATGATGTGGCTGCCGGCGAGCGTGGTGGACTGGCGTGGATTCAGGGATGCGTCGGAGCCGATCAGGTACTGAGAGACTTCCCCGTCGCAGGCCGTATCCACGCATCTGCCAAGCACGTAAGCCACGGCGGTCCGGGGTGCAAGGACGACGCCGGTTGGGTCGTCTGCTGCGACACCGGGGAGCGCCAAAGGTGAAAGCGTGCCGTCCGAGCCGATCGCGAACTGCAGAACCACTCCGCTGGCACCCCCTCCCAGGTAGGCATGGCGCCCAATGGAGTCGACTGCGAGGGCTCCCACGGCAAGAGTGGACAAGGTGATGGCAGCGGGAGTGAGCGGGGTCAGCAGCCCGCCGCTTCCGATGGAATACTGAGCGATGAAGGCCGGGGACGCTACCAAAGTCTCACCGGGCGGTGAGACGACGACATACAGATAATGACCGCTCGGGTCGACAGTCGCCGAGAAATCACCGCCTTGTGAAGTCGATGCGGGGAGGCTGACGGTGGCCGGTGACAGTTGCGTCAAGCTCCCTCCTGCGCCCACGGCATATTCCGAAATCGTGCGGTCACCGGCGTTCACCACGTAGACATACCGGCCCGATGGATCGGCGGTGATTCCGATTGGATCGGTACCCGCGGGGACGGAAGGCACGCTCTGGACAGTGAGCGAGCCCATGGAGCCGATGGAATATTGCAGCACCTCACCGCTCCCTCCGTCGGCCGCTGCGGAGGCGACATAGAGAAAGCCGGAGCTCGCTCCTGGACTCGAGACCGAGACACTGGTCCCCGCGCCGCCGCAGGCCGCGAGGCCGCTCGATAGCGCAAGCGCGCTTGCGAGTACGCGCCAGCGCAACCCGGTTCCCGCTGGAGCGCCTGTCGACAGCCGGCTTGAAACTGACAGCCCGCTTTCCCTGAGCCCCGGCCGCGCGGCATTCCTCCGTTTCATGGTCGTTCCTGCGTCGTTTCTCGCTCATCGCGATGCTACGCGAAGGCACCGACCGGACTGTATGCCTTTCTAAGCCGGGTGTAGCCGGGCGCGCTACACCTGCGGGCAAAATTGCATCCGAGGCGATACAGGTTGCTACAAACTGCTACAGCTGCGATTGGCTGCGTGGCGCCGGTTCTGACATCATCGCAACAGAGTTGCATATCGAGAGCTCAATGCGCCGCTCATGGCGGATCAGCCTGTTGGTAATGGCCCTGTTCTGCTCCCGCGCGGCCTGCGCCTCTTCGGCAGACGACTGCACCGGACCTGGCAGCGATTGCGTCGCGGTCGGGCACTGGAATTTCAGCGTCGCACTGGGTGCCGGGATCAGGACCAATCCCGTGGTGCATGGCGCGAACATACCGCTCGTCGTCATTCCGCAGTTCAGCTACTACGGCAAGCGGGTCTTCATCGAGAATCTGGACTTCGGCGTGACGCTGAGCGAGAGCGACTCGAATGCCTTCAGCCTCATCGCCAGCCCAGGCTACGACCGCGTCTTCTTCTATCGCAGCGATCTGCAGAACATTTTCATCGGGGGCCTGCCGGGCTCCGGCAACGGCGCCGCGAGCGGGGTGGGCGGCAACGCCGAGGCGAGCTCGCCGGGCTCGGCGACCCGGACGCCCTTCCCCTCGCGTCCCCGCCAGATCACCTACCTCGCCGGACCCGAGTGGACGTTCAAAGTGCACCGCCTGTCCGCCCAGGTGGACGCATTGCACGAGATTACCGGCCACAATCATGGCGATGAGATCCGCGCAGCGCTCGCCGTCCCCTTGACCGAGTCAAGCCCCCTCACGGCCAGCGTGGGCCTCACCTGGAAGAGCGCGGCGATCGTCAACTATTATTACGGAGCGCCGAACATTTACGAGGCAGGATCGGCGGTCAATCCCTTCATGAAGCTGGGCTACACGCATCGCCTGACCCGCAAGTGGCGGCTCACCGCCCTGGCGCAGTACGAGCGGCTGGGCAAGGCCATCGCGGACAGTCCCATCGTGGCACAACGTTACGTTGCGACGGTGTTCGCCGGCGCCACTTACGAGTTTTCGCCGTGATGGCCGGCAAGGGGAGAGCAGGGGTGCGCAAGCGGGGTGGCATCAGGATCGAGCTGGCTTGCCTGATCGTCTGGGCGATGAGCTCGATGCCGAAGCAGGCTTGCGCTGCGACCGAAGTGTCGAGCGCCGGCATCGAGCTGGAGCTGAGCCCCCGGGTCTGCTCGCTCTCCGCACACGATGAGCAGTGTGACACGGTGGTGCGCGCGAGGTGGAGCGCCCCTCATGAGGAATCGCTCTGTCTGGTGATCGTGGATCGCCCGGAGGTGAAGCAGTGCTGGGAGCACTATGAGGCCGGCGCCTATACCGTGGAGCTGGTGTTCGCCCAGGATCTGACATTTCAACTGCGCGATCCGGCATTGCAGCAGGTCCTGGCTTCGGAGGTGCTGCGCGTCATCAAGGAGGCGATTCTCTACCGGCACAAGCGCCGCCAACCCTGGAACATCTTCGACTGATCCGGCAGCCCCGATGAGCCTCACTCCGTCTGAAACTTCAGTGCTGCTGGTCGAGGATGACCTGCGACTCGCAGAGCTCGTGAGCCGCTATCTGCAGACCCATGGGATGCGGGTGACGGCCGTGGCCCGGGGTGACCGCGTTCTGGAGCTCGTGCGGGAGAGCCCGCCGGATATCATCATTCTCGACCTGGGCCTGCCTGGAGAGGATGGCTTCGCGGTCTGTCGGCAGCTGCGGCCCGCTTACGGCAACCCGATCCTGATCCTCACCGCGCGCGACAACGATATCGATCATGTTCTCGGCCTGGAGCTGGGAGCGGACGATTACGTCATCAAGCCCGTCGAGCCCAGAGTCCTGCTGGCGAGGATCAACGCGCTGCTCCGGCGCAGCCGAGCCGGCACGGAGATCGCCTCCAGGTCGCTGCGCTTCGGGCGGCTGGCGATCAATCTCACCTCGCGCACCGTAAATCTCAACGGCCTGCCGATCGAGCTGTCGCGCAACGAGTTCGAGCTGCTGGCGCATCTTGCGGCGCATGCGGGCGAGATCCAGTCTCGCAATGATCTTTTCAGGAGCCTCTACCACCGCGAGTACGACGGCATCGACCGGATGCTGGACATACGCGTGTCGCGTTTGCGCAGAAAACTGGGAGAGGACGCCGAGCATTCGGAGCGGATCAAGACCATCTGGGGAGCGGGTTATCTGTTTGTTCCCGACGCGTGGTGACATGACACGGCATTTTCTGAGTTTGTACCTGATCATCATCCTGACCCTGGCCGTCGTGAGCTGGGCGCAGGACCGGTTGCTGCAGGCGTACGGCAAAGCGGATCCCACCGAAACCGGGCCCGTCGCCGTTGCGATGGCAGCCGTAGCCGGCGAGCTGCGTGAGACTCCCCGTGAGCGCTGGAAACAGCGCATCGCCGCCATTTCCGGGGAAAGCGGCATCGACATGGAGTTGTTCGCTACGCAGGATGTTGCCGGCCGCGAGACGCTCGCCAGGCTGGCACGCGGCGACATCGCCTTCATGGGAGCCGAGTCCGGCGACACGTGGGCCATGAAGCAGCTCGATGCTCAGCACATCCTGGCGGTCAAGCACATCGAGCCCGCCACGCGGCGCGGTGCTCTTGAATGGACACTCACCATGCTCTTTTACGCGCTGATCGCGCTGGTGCTGATGATCTGGATCTGGCCATTGACGCGTGACCTGCGCACGCTGGAAAGGGCCGTGGCGGGGTTCGGCAATCGCAGCTGGGTGTTCGGCGCCGACATCAAGCCCCATTCGCAGATCCATCCTCTGGCGGAGACCTTTCGCAGGATGGCGGCGCGCATCGATGGGCTGATCGAGTCCCACAAGGACCTCTCGAATGCCGTCTCTCACGAGATCAAGACGCCGCTCGCCCGGATGCAGTTTGAGATAGAGCTTGCTCAGCAGGCCACGAGTCTGGCGGAGGTCGGCGGCTCGCTCGCGCACCTCAAGGCAGACATCGGCGTCATCGATGACCTGGTCAGGGCGACCCTTGCCTACGCGATCCTCGAGCGGGCCGACATGGCGCTGAATCTCGGGAGGCACAACTTCGCTACGCTCATTCCGGCCATCGCCGACGCCGCCCGGCGCGATGCGCCTCCCGGTATCGACATCGGGTGCCAGATACAGAGCGACGCCCAGTGGGTGGTGTGCGACCTGCATCTTCTGGAATCCGTGCTCAAGAACCTGATCTACAACGCCACGCGGTACGCAAAGCGCAAGGTGAGCGTGGCTCTCCAGGTGCGCGCCGGGACATATGAGCTGCGCGTGGACGATGACGGTCCCGGAATCCCGCCCAAGGATCGGGAGAGGGTGTTCGAGTCCTTCGTGCAGCTGGAGCCGGCGGGAGCCGGGAAGGCGGGCTTTGGCCTGGGCCTTGCGATCGTCAGGCGCGCGATCGAGTGGCATGACGGGAAGGTATGCATCTCGGAGTCGCCGTGCGGCGGCGCACGCGTGCTGGCGATGTGGCCGGTGAAATCGCTTCCGCGAGCGAGTGAGCGCGAGCCGGTGACCGCTCTGGTCAATCAAGTGGAGCATTGAGGACCAGGCGCGAGGTCGGCGTCCTCCTCTAGCCGGCCCGCGTTGTGCGCTGCCTCACTTCTTGACCAGGTCCACGCGTCGATTCTGGGCGCGGCCGTCCGCGGTGCTGTTGGATGCTACGGGACTGTCCTGGCCGTGGCCCACGGCAGTCATGCGGGACGCGGCGATGCCGCCAGCGGCAACCGCGTTCACCACCGATTGCGCCCGAGCTAGCGAGAGCGCCATGTTCGACTGGGGATTGCCGACATTGTCGGTGTTGCCTTCAACCGAGAGCTGCAGGGAGCCGTTACTCTTCAGGGCCGCGACGATCTGCGCGATGATCGGCAGGGAGTCCGGCTGGATGGTGCTCTTGCCCGTGTCGAAATTGATGTGCAGGGAGATACGGCCATCGCGGTTGAGCGCCGCCGCCATGTCGTCTGCGGTGACGACGGATTGCTGCATGCCAGCCTTCTGCGCCAGGTGCAGCGTGTAGTAGGAGCCTCCGTTGGTATCCAGCTGCACCCAGCGTTCCGCGCCGTTCTTGACCTGCCTGGCGACCAGGGTGTCGTCATCCTGGTAGTAGACCGTCCAGCCCCCCGCCTGCAGGGCATTCTCGTAGTTGTGCCGGACCAGGGTCTTGGAGTTCGGTGTCGCATCGTCGGGCTGCATGTAGACGTTCTGCACGATCTTTCCCTCGACCGCGATCGCCTTGTCCTGGCCATCGGCAAAAGTGAAGGAGTCGAAGTTGCTCTGCGTGCAGCTGGAGAGGTAGTAGCCGGTAAGGCGCGACACGAAGAAATCCTTGCAACCGTCCGCGTCCGGCGGCGGGGCCGCCATGGCGGTACGCACGACGGCCAGGATGGTGATCAGCACGAGCAGTGGCAGGCGCATGGCGTTTCCTCTATGTGTCGCAGGCAAGCACTCAACATCGGCGCGTCTCGAGGACTGGCTAATTCGGCGACCTCGTGGTGGGAATCTCGATCTCGTCGGCGGGTTTGGGGGCCGTGGGGGTCGGTGGAGACGTCACCGGAGTTACGGTGTCTGTGGCGTCCGTACCGGGTGCGTTGCTCAGGGGCCGCTTCTGGATGCGCTTGGTGGGGGTGTTGCCGCACCCGTCAGGTACAGCGACGGCACTGGAAAGAACGGCGGGCGCAGAGATATTCCCGGCCTTGTCGAGAGTTCTCACTCGATACAGATAACTGCTGTCCGGGAAGACCGAGTGGTCCGCATAGGTTGCCGCCGTTGCAGAGGTAATGCCGCCGAGCTGGATGTATCGATCCTGAAGCGCCGCGCCGCTATTCGCAGCGGTGAGGCCAAGTGTGACGCTCTGACCTCCCTGCGTCGTAGCGGTGTGGGGAGTGCCCGTGGACGTCGCGCTCGGGGCGAGCTCACGTTCCACGATATACCCGGCCGGCTCCTGGTCCGCTGCCTGCCAGCTCACGTCCACTTGGCAGTTTGTGGCATTCCACGTGGCGCTCAGGCCGGTCGGAGCTGCTGCGGACACCTTGAGCGGAGTGACATCCACGACTTCTGAATCCGATTGCAAGGAATCGGAATCGACCGCGCGAACCCAATAGGCGTAGTCGTCGCGCCAGTCGAGGGCTGCCGTCTGGGCTTCGGAAAGCCAGACCTGGGCTCCTGGCATCGCCTGGCTGCCGGTCAGAGTTGCCACTTTGACGGCGCTCGACTGCTGCAGATTCTGGAGTGTCAGCGCGCTGGGGAGGCCGATGCCTGCACGAGCTGCCGCGAACATCACCGGTCTATGCAGAGCGACGCCATAGCGCGCCGCGGCGCCTGCGAGGGTCACGCTCGCAGGCGGTCCGTTGGATGTCAGACTCGGCCGTGCGGCGGAAGCTGCAGCACGTGTCGCATCCGTGCTCGGCGCGACCGCCGCTCGATTCGCGGCATACGCCTGTCCCGTCGCAGCGATGGAGTTGCTCGTGGTCGTTGCCCCGGTCGATGTGGCGGCTGTTGTGCCTGTTCCGCTCCCTGTCAGGCCGGCGAGCACAGTCGAGCTCAACGTGACGCGCCACAGCTCGTAGGTCTGAATCTCTTCGCCGGCGTCCCCTACGGGGATGAACTCGACATCCACACCTCCATTGGAGCTCGCCGTTCCGACCAGCAGCTTGGGTTCCGCGGGTGGCAGTGTCGCCGGTGCGCGCGCTTGCACCGATAGCAGCGGGCCCGGAACGTTCCAGCGGTTGACCGGTACGACGCGGTAGACATAGTAGTGCGCGCTGGAGCGCGAGATCGGGTCGTCGAATTCGGGGGTCTTCGTCGTGCCGAGCAGGACGAAGTCCGAGTCCTGCAGCTGCGAGCTCGTGCTCGTCGAGTTACCGCCGGAGAGTGTCGAGGAGCTGCCAGCCTTGCCGGTCGGCACGCCGGTGCCGGGCGCAGCAGTGCCAGGGCCGCTATTGCCGAGACCAGCCCCCGCTCCGTCCGGATCACCGAGCCTCTGCCAGGCGAGTGTCAGCGATGAGACCTTCGCTCCTGCGGCACTGCAAAGCGGCGTATTGATGCTCACGGTGGTCCCGTTGACGTTCACCTTCTGTGTCCCGCCCGGGGACGACCCGGAACTACATGACATTGCGGCGGCGGGTGGCGCCACGACGTGCGAGGCAGTAGCGCGAGTCGCATTCGCGCGATACACCTCGTAGCGGACCGCCTCGGCGCCGCCTGCCCACTTGATCTGCAAGGTGCCGCCGAGATCGCGCGGGGGCGGCTTCACGAGCGGGCCGGTCCAGTTGGTCAAGGTGAGTGGCTTCACATCCTTCGGATCGGTGCAGTTGGTTTTCTTCCGGGCCGACAGCGTGCAGGGGTGCTTTTGCAGAAGTTGTGAGGCCAGAGCCGTGAGCGAGCCCGACTGCCCGGTCGCGGAGGAGGTCGCCGCTGAACCGGATGTGCCTGGAGAGGCCGCGGGCTGGAACGAGGAGGTGCCGGTCGTGGGTGCGCCAGGAGGTGAGAGGTTGGCGTAGGCGACGATATTCGTCGGGGCGTAGGCGGATTCCTCGGCGCTGTGCACGAATACCGTAGTGACAAAGTAGCGGTAGTAATGGTCCTTCTGTGCCGCGCTGTCGGTATACGTAAACACCCAGAGATTCGAGAGCAGCTGCCGCTTGAAATCTTCGGTCATGCTGGAGCTGCCGCATCCCGCTGCGGAGAACAGCGGGATGCACATCTGCTGCGCCGCGTTGTCGCGCAGCGTGCCGGCGGGGAGTTGGGTAGCCTGGATCTCGCCACCCTGGATCGCCGTCGAGGTCAGCAGCTGCGGCGTGTCGTTCGTGTGCTCTGCGTCGACGCGGTAGACCCGGTAGGCCAGATCCGGTTTCTGTTGCCTGTTGTTCGAGTTCCAGATGAGGTTCTGCGAGGCATCCAGGCCGCTGCTCTCCGCCCAGACCACCTGCACGGGCTGCGCGGGGGGCTGCGCCGTCAAGGCAGTCTTGAAGAAGGGAGCTCCCCGGTGGTACAGCCGCGAACGCGCCGCGAGGTAACCCGCCAGCTGCGCAGTCGCTTGGAGCTGTGCCGCCGCAAAGGGCACGGGCAGCGGCTTGCGCCAATCCTGGATCGTGATCGCGACGCTGCTCGGGTCGCTCGTGCGGCCAAATACGTCCGTGACGGTGAGCAGGTAGGTCATTGCACCGGTGATGGGCTGGGCGTCGGCAGTCACGAGCTTGGAGTCCGTGTAGAAGGTCGTGGGCTCTGTCGGGGCCGCCGCGCCTGCAGCGCTCGTATCGCCGGCGGTGCCGGTGACGATGTCAGTCACGAGAACCGGGACGTCGTTGAGGGGCGCAACGATCTTTGGGTCGAACGGTTTGCTCTGCAGGCTCGAGGTGGCGACGCGGTAGACGTTGTAGCTCGCGACTCCCATCTGAGTCTCGTCCGCGATCGACAGCCGCTGCCATCTGAGGCCGACCGTGCCAGCGGTCAGCTGCACGGCTTGCAAGCCGACCGGAGCAGGGGGCTTCAGACCCGCAGTACTCTGGGGCACGGTGATCGTGACCGTTGCGAGCGTCGGCGCGGTCAATCCACCCACGGCTCGACGGAGCGTGTAGGTGTACGTCTGCCCGGGAGTTACATTCGCGTCGTCGTAGGCAAGTCCGAGTGTGGCAGCCATCTCAGGGTGCGTTGCGGCGCCAAGCAGCAAGGTGCGCCGCGCCGCGATCGTCTGATCGGCGATGGACGGTGCCGTCACCCTGGGGGCTGCGGCCTGCGGGAGTGGCGCTACAGGCGCCGGCCTTGCAGCGGCCGCACCTGCCGCTCCGGAAGCCGTACCTGCGGCGGCAGCCGTGGTGGCGGACGTTGGGGCGATCAAGCCGCTGGTCTGTCGGGGAGGCAGTCCTTTGCGCTGCTGGGCGGCTGTCGCGAGCTGGCTGAATCGGGAAGCGGCGCTTGCGCCTCGCACCACGGGTGTCGTGAGCGGTGGCAGCGTCCCGGTCGCCGGGACTATGGCAGCCTTGCTCAGCAGTGTGCCGAGTTGCACCCTGTGCGTCGCGCCGATTGCAAGAGTCGCCGGGGCATTGGCAAGTGATCCGCCGAGCGCGGTGGAGTTGACGGGAGTGGAGGCATCGGAGCGATAGAGATTGAAACCACCCGCAGGCAGCCAGCCGTCCGTAACGGTCCAGCGCACGCGAACCTCCATTCGATGGGTCGCGCCCTCCGCGGCTGCCGCGCGCAGGGCCACTGTGAGCGGGGCGGTGTCGGTCGTGTCACTGCGAGCCTGGTTCGGCGCGTAGGCGAGCGTTGCGCCGGCGATGAGCGCTCCACTGAACGCCGCAAGGCGGCTCGAGAGGGGCGTTCGCCGCCTCGGCGCCCGCCAAGCAGGAAACAGCCGGCCACCTCGCGACTGCTGGATCCGTGACACTCGCGGCGCGTCGTCCGTCAGTGCGGCAGCTCGCGTCGGTCTCACTGCTGACTTTCCGCTTGTTTCCAGATGGGCTCCGAAATACTCAGGCCCTCGCAATGCGACTTGCCGAATAGGGAAGCACACCCCTGGATGTCACCCTGGACAACGATCTCATCGTCGCCGCTGTCCGCCGAAATCTGCTGTGTATTGCCGCCGGGC
>DATNEN010000255.1:0-12212 GCA_035552975.1 Steroidobacteraceae bacterium | reverse complement strand
CAGCGGTCCCCAGCGCAGCAGGAATTCGGTCTGTGCCTCGCGCACATGCACCTGCGCTTCGGTTTGCATCGCCTCGGCCGCCTGCAATGCCTTGAGCGACGCGCCGGCGCCCCCGCGATACAGACCCTTGAGGCGCGCAGTCTCCGCCGCTGCCGCAGCCGCCGCCGCGCGCGCGGAATCGAGCCGGCCCGCATCGGCCACCAGATGCGAGGGATCGAGCACCCGGCCATAGGCATCGGTGCGCTGGGGCGGCTTAGCGGCCGGCACGCCGGCGATCACGATACCCACGGCACTCTGCTGCTCGGCGCTGAGGGTCGGCAGCGGGCTGCTGCTGCGGCTGGCCGTTGGCGGCTCCAGGTCATCGTCGCCCGCACCCGCGTGCAGCGGGAGAGAAAGCAACAGCGCTGCGCAGGCCGACAGGAGGAGGTACTTGGGCGGGATCATCGGCGGCCTCCGGTGCTGGATTCTCGGCGGCTGGAATCGGATGTGACCGTGGAGCGGTGCATGCTCAGCTCCGGGCCGGAAAGCGGTGCGCGCAGCGCGTCCTCCAGGGCGTCACGCGCCGCCTGCCAGCGCGCCTGGGTCTGCAGCAGATCGAGCCGGGCGCGGGTGGCCGCGATGCCGGCGGCCAGCTGCTCGCTGCGATCGATCGCTCCGAGCTTCAGTCCGAGCCGGGCCTGCCGCAGTTGCTCCTGTGCGCTCTGGAGCCGCCGCTGCGCCGCATTCTCGTTCTCCCGCGCGATCGACTCGGCCCGCTCGGCGGCGGCAATCTGACCATAGATCTCATCCTGCAGCGCCAGCATGCGTTGCCCGGCCAGCTCGCGGCCGGCGCGCGCTTCGGCGATCTCGCCCCGGTTGCGGTTGAACAGCGGCAGCGTCAGGTCGAAGTCGAGCGGGAACTTGTGGATGCCGTGGTCCCAATAGTAGCCCGGTGTCGCCGTGAACTGCGGGTACTGGCGTGCGATGGCCTGACGCAGCCCATTTTCCGCCTCGGCATAGCCGTCAATGGCTGCCGACAGATCGCCCCGCGACAGCAGCGCGCTGGCCCGCGCCTCCTGCAGGGCGCCAGATGCGACCGGCGGCGGCGTCCCCCAGTCCGGCCAGTCGAGCTGGAGGCCGTCGAGCGCCTGTGGCGGCAAGCCGAGTGCTGCGGCGGTATCACTCTGTGCGCGCTGCGCGTCGGCGCGCGCCTCTCCCTGCTCCTGCTGCGCCTGGAGCAGCGCGTCCTGCACGGCGACCAGGGTTGCGGGCGCGTCCTCGCCGGCAGCCACGCGGGCACGCTGCTGTTGCAGGAGCTGCTGCTGCTCCCTGATCAGCCCGTCCAGGAGCGCGCTGCGCCGGAGTGCGCTTTGCCAGTCCGACAGCGCGGCGACGAGCTCGCTGCGCACGGTCCAGGTGGCTCCCAGCAGCTCCCAGCGCTCGCGGCTGACCGCGATCTGCGCCTGCGATATCGCCAGCCGCCGCAGGGTCGGCGAGCGCAGCGGCAGCTCAAAGGCGATCCCATAGAGCCACGGCGTGTCGTGCAGCGCGTATTCGGACTGCAGTCCGATGGTCGGATTCGGCTCTTCGCCGGCCGTGATCTGGTGCGCCAGGGCGCGGCCGACATCAGCCCGCGCAACGGCGAGTCGCGGATTGTCGGCCAGGGCGACCGCCAGCAGGTCGGCACGGCTCCAGTGCGGCGGCGGCCATTGCGCCGGGGGCTGTGGCAGCAGCTTCGTGACCGCTTCCCGCAACGCCGGCGAGTCGAGGCGCCGCGCGGCGAATGTGCGCGCATTCTGCTGTGGATGCAGCGGTCGGGCGTGATAGCTCACGCAGGCACCGAGCCATAGCGCGATGAGAGCTGCCGCGGCCGCAGGCCGCAACCAAGCGCCTGCCAGTCGCGAGGCTGGCCGCGGTACCGTGCTGCTTGCCATCAGGGCGCTGTTCTCGAACGGCCGAATCTCCTCCTCTGCCCCGAATCATAAAGCCAGGCCTGCTCCCATCGGGAAAAAATCCCGATTCCTCGTTGGTGTGTCAAGTCTGGAACACTTGCGCCGTGGGAAGCGGCCGTCGGGGATACCCGTCGGGCGGCGGCCGCGAAGGGGCTCCGGGACGGTTCACCGAGCGGTTGGGCGGCCGCCCGCAGATGCAGATGGCCCGTGTTGGTCCGGAATTGCCGCCCACGTGTTGGAAGCGAGCCTGTGCATCACCTGCTGCAATTGGGCTAAGATCGCGCGCCATATAAGAAAAATGGCCGGCGCTCGATTCTGTGTCCCTCGTCGCATCGCACCATCCCTGCGTTTCGGAGAATGCATACCGCACTCCGTCCCCCATGACCGTGTCCGGAAAGACTGGCCCGGCTGGGGCGGCTCTCAGGGAGATCGGTGGCACGTGACCGTCGACGTACTGGATACTGTCGTGACCGCCGAGACGCCTGAGGGGATTCTTCTGGAGCTGCGGCCGGCCGGCCTCAGCGCCCGGTTCTACGCCTTTGCCGTCGACTGGCTCATCCGCATGGTCGCCCTCAATATCGTGGCCATCGCGACACGCCCGATTGGCGGCGTCGGCTTCGCTGTCTGGCTCATCCTGCTCTTCCTCCTCGAATGGCTCTACCCGGTTGCCTTCGAGCTCTGGCGCTCGGGCGCCACACCCGGCAAGCGGATGTTCAACCTGAAGGTCGTCATGGACGATGGGCTACCGGTCACGCCGGTGGCCTCCCTTGCCCGCAATCTGCTGCGCGCGGCGGACTTCCTGCCCATCATGTATGGGGCGGCGATCGTGAGCGTGCTCGTCCGGGCCGATTGCAAGCGGCTCGGTGATCTGGCGGCGGCCACCCTGGTCGTGCACCAGCCGCGCACGGCCCAAAAGGTGACACGCGCGGCGGTAGCGCCGCTCGCCCCCGTGCGCGCGCTCAAGCCGCGTGACCAGGCCGCTGTCATTGCGCTTGCCACGCGTGCCCCACTCCTGAGCGCGGATCGGCTGGACGAGTTGGCTGTCCTCGCCGCATCCGTGGCGGGGAGTAACTCTCCTCCCGGGTCGCAACTCACTCAAAGGGTACTCGGCGTGGCCGAGTGGCTGATGGGACGACGCTCGTGACGCCGCTGCAATTCGAGGCGCTCTACCAGAGCGAATGGCAGGAGCTGGAAGGGCTGCTGCAGCGCTTCCTGGGCGGCCGACGGAAGGCTGACGGGGCGACGCCCCAGGGCGAACGGCTGGCGGCACTGTACCGCCGTGTCTGCGAGCAGCTCGCGCTCGCGCGTGCCCGATCGTACCCGGCCTACATGCTCGATCGTCTCGAGCGGCTGACCGGCGATGCCCATCAGGCCATCTATCAGCGCCGGGAATTCGGCATTGCGGCGCTCAGGCGGCTCGTCAGCGAGGAATTCCCGGTGACGGTGCGCGCGCACGCGGCCTACATCCTCGTCGCTGCGGCGCTGCTGGTGCTGCCGACGTTGATCGTCGGCTTATTGGTGTACTACCGGCCGGATCTCATTCTTGCAGTAGTCGACGCCCGCACGGCGGCGTCCTTCGAGCAGATGTACTCACCGGTGGCCGGATCAATCGGAAGATTGCGCGGCGCGAACACCGACTGGGTGATGTTCGGCTACTACATCATGCACAACATCGGCATTTCCTTTCAGTGCTTCGCCGGCGGCCTGATCGCAGGTGTCGGCAGCATCTTCTTTCTCATCTATAACGGCGCGAGCATCGGTGCGGTCGCAGGCTATCTGACCCAGCGCGGTCTTGGCGTGACTTTCTATCCTTTCGTCGCCACGCACTCGGCCTTCGAACTGACAGCCATCGTTCTCGCGGGGGCCGCGGGATTGCGACTCGGGCACAGCCTGCTCGTCCCCGGACGCAGCACACGCCTGCAGAGCTTGGTGTCCGCGACACGGCGCTGCACGGTGCTGCTCTACGGTTCGACTGTCATGCTGGTCATTGCCGCGGGCATCGAGGCCTTCTGGTCGTCCGCCCCGTGGCTTCCGCCGGGCGTCAAGTACGGCGTCGCATCGCTGTGCTGGCTGTCCGTGCTCGGCTACCTGACGCTTCAAGGGCGCCGTCGTGCAGGTTGATTCGCTCATGGTGCGCCTGCGACCGCGAGCCCCGTACGAGGCGGCCGATCTGGGCGCGCGGCTGTGCCAGCAAGCGGCCGGGTCGGTGTATCGGTGTTACCTCGCAGTCGCGTTGCCCCTGATGACGCTGTGCATCGCCAGCTTCGAGATCGCGCACTGGCTGCCAGGTGTCGCGCTGTGGTGCTGCAAGCCGTGGCTCGATCGGACTGTACTTTTCGTGCTGTCGCGTGCCGCCTTCGGGCAACCGACGGCACTCGGTGATTTGTGGGAAGCGCAGCGGCAGGTCTGGTGGGGACAGCTGGGGCTGACGTTCACCCTGCAACGTCTCTCTCCATGGCGGTCCTTCACCCAACCCGTGTATCAGCTGGAGGGACTTTCTCCCCTCAAAGCCCACAAGCGGGTGCTTCAGATCCGCGGTCACGGCACTCGTCCGGCGACCCTCGTCACCTCGGCGTTCGCAACCGCTGAAACATGCCTCACGATTTCGATCATCTCGTTGGTGTTCTGGCTTGCGCCTGCGGGGCAGACACCGGATATCAGTGCGCTCTTCGTACGGGGAGTGGGCGTCGGCAATTTCATGCTTCTGGTGCCTTCAATCGCCTACGCGCTCGCGGTGCTGTTCCTCGAGCCTTTTTACGTCGCTGCGGGATTTGCGCTGTACCTCAATCGACGGGCGGAGCTCGAGGCCTGGGACATCGAGCAGGATCTGCGACGTGCCTTCGCGGCGTGACTTTCGCCCAGCACAGGCAGTCGCCGCGGTTGCGCTGACCGCCCTGCTTGCGGCTGCACCCCTGCGGGCCGCTCCAGCGCCGGCGGGTGAGGTCCCGAGCACTGAGCGTATCGAGGCCGTGGTGAAGGCTCTCAGGGAAGACCCCAATCTGGGCGGCGCGCACAAAGAGCGCACCCTGCGCTGGGTGAATGACAAATCGCACAAAGTGCAACACAGCGCCGCGTGGATCGGGTGGATCTCGGGGCTCTTCGGGTGGTTCGCGCAGACCAGTCGCTTTCTTTTCTGGGGTGCCATCGCAGTACTAGCCGGTTTTCTCGGCATCTTCCTGGTGCGCCTGCTGCGCGAGCTGCCGGGACGCACCGCGGCCGACCGCTTTACGCCCCCGACGCACGTGCGCGACCTGGACATCCGTCCGGAGAGCCTGCCGGAAGACATCGGTGCGGCCGCACGCCAACTCTGGCAGGACGGACAGGGTCGGGCCGCGCTGGCTCTTCTGTATCGCGGCCTGATCTCCCGTCTGGTACATGTCTACGAGGTTCCCATTCGCGGCTCGAGCACCGAGGGTGAGTGTCTGGCGCTTGCCGCGCCCCGTCTGGATGACGGTCCTCAGCGCTATGCTTCACGCGTCATCAGCGTCTGGCAGCTGGCCGTTTACGGCGGGCGCGAGCCGCCCTCGGACGCAGTCTTCGCCTTGTGCGATGAGTTCGCGGGTGCGCTCCCTGCGCGCCTGCCCGCCGGGGCGAGTCGTACACCTTGAACCTGCGAATCGCTCTGCGCGTCGCCTTGCTGATTGCCATCGGGGCATTCGTCTACTGGATTGCGACGCACACCTATTGGGCCGACCAGGTGGTGCCCGGCCGGCCACGCGGTGCGGCCCTCAGCGACCCCTTCTATGCCGCCGAACGTCTGACACGAGCGCTCGGCGCGCATCCTTCCGCTGAGCGTGTCTGGACGTTGCCGTCCAAAAGCGCCGTCATCGTGACAGCGTTCTGGGACTGGGACCGCAGCAGCGCACAGCGCGCACAGCTGCAGCACTGGGTCGAGTCAGGCGGCAGGCTGGTGGCCGGATCGAGCTACAACAGCAGCGCCTTC
Organism: Steroidobacteraceae bacterium; assembly: GCA_035552975.1. GTDB lineage: Bacteria > Pseudomonadota > Gammaproteobacteria > Steroidobacterales > Steroidobacteraceae > 13-2-20CM-66-19. Next base: position 6,338 of record DATNEN010000255.1, on the reverse strand, counting down.
TCCGACTGGAGCGGCATCATCCGCCGCACCGTCAAGAGAGGGGCCAGGCAGCGCACCCAGGCGATGTCGGGACCATGCCGTCGCGAGGAGGAAAGCGGCGCGAGCCCCTGGCCGGTGTCCGCGACACCCCGACACTACGGGATATGTGATCTCTATGGCGAGAGTTTCCTCACCAGCAGGAGTCCGCCGGTCTGGCAGGTGGCGGACGCCTATGGCGTGCAGGCGCTGCGGATCAAGGTCGGACGAGGCAGCGTCTCGGTCGTCAACGGCGTGCCGTTCACCTATCTCGAGCTCCTCAAGGGCTCGAATGCGTCACTCTTCGTAGCGGCCACACAGCTGCACGCAGGCGATGACATCTATTTCCTGTCGGATCAGGGGCACGCGTCGCTCCTCGCTCTTACCTGGCGGTTCGGCGCCCCCGTAGTGGTGCTGTTGCTGGGGGCGCTGCTCCTCGCACTGTGGCGCGCGGCACCCCGGTTCGGGCCATCGATACCCTCGCCCGAGAAGGCCCGTCGCTCCCTCGCCGAGCAGATCCGCGGCACCGGCCAGTTTCTGCTGAGCGTCGGTGACGGCCAGGCGCTGCATGCGGCCACCGTCCGCGCCCTCTTCGCGGCCGCCCAGCGTCGCATCAGCGCCTTCTCGAACCTGTCCAGCGCTGAGCGCGTCAGCCGTCTCGCACATGCGACGGGCTTCTCAGCCAGTGCGCTGGCCGCAGCGGTCAACTATACCGACGCGCGTCGCGCCACTGAACTGCGCAGCGCCATTGCGCTCCTCGAAGCGGCGCGCCGCGAGATACTCCGCAACAACAACAGGTCGACGGATGGAAACTGAATCAAACAATATCGCCAAGGCCGCGGAATTGCTCGCACGCCTGCGTGAGGCCATCGGGCAGGCGCTCGTCGGGCAGAGCGCGGCCGTCGAGCAGGTGGTCGTGGCACTCGCCGCCTCCGGGCACGTGCTCATCGAAGGCGTCCCGGGGCTCGGTAAGACACTGCTGGTGCGCGCGCTGGCGAAAGCCTTGACGCTCGATTATGGGCGCGTGCAGTTCACGCCCGACATGATGCCTTCCGATGTCACGGGGCACTCCGTGCTCGACCCGAGCACTCAGGAGCTGCGGGTGGTGCGCGGCCCTGTATTCACACACGTCCTGCTGGCGGATGAGATCAACCGCGCTCCCGCCAAGACACAGAGCGCATTGCTCGAGGTGATGCAGGAGTATCAGGTCACTCTCGAGGGACAAACCCTGCCCCTGCCGAAGCCGTTCATGGTGCTCGCCACCCAGAACCCGATCGAGTCCGAGGGGACCTATGCCTTGCCGGAGGCGCAACTCGACCGCTTCCTCTTCAAGATAGAGATCGGCTATCCCTCTCTCGAGGAGGAGCTCGATATCGTCGTGCGCTCGACCCTGAACCGCACCGGCGACGAATTGCCACTGTCGGGTGTCAAGCCGGTGCTCAACGAGCGTCTCGTGCTCGGTTTGCAGCAGATCGTTGCGCGGCAGCGCGTCGACAATCAGGTCCTGGAATACGCGACTCGCATCGTCCGCGCCACGCGCGAGTGGGCGGGTCTTGCGCTGGGCAGCGGTCCACGTGGCGTCCTGGCACTCATTCGCGGTGCGCGCGCCGTGGCGCTCACCGATGGGCGTGACTTCGTGACGCCGGATGACGTCAAGCGAGTGACCCTTCCGGCGTTACGGCACCGTATCGCACTTTCTCCAGACGCGATGCTCGAAGGGCGCAAGGTTAACGAGCTCCTGGATGCCGTGGTAGAGAGCGTCGCGGCTCCTCGGATGTAAACGCCATGTGGCTACGGCTGGTGCCGACGCGCACCGCGATCGCATTGCTGCTTGCAGGTGCCGCAGGGGCGTTGATCGCCCTCTTGCTGGGCATGCGTATCGGACTGGTAGGCATCGTCGCGAGCCTGTGGTTGCTGGCGCTGCTCCTGGCAATAGCGGTTGATGGCGTGATCTCGCGTCACGCGTGGCTCAGATCTTCTATCCGCCTGACCCGGCAGTTGCCCGCGGCCTTCGCCATAGGTGCGCCGAGCCAGATCGTTCTGATGCTGGATGCGGGGGGCGGCCGTGCCTGGCGGTGCCGCCTGTTCGATGGCTGTGACTCTGCGCTCGAGAGCCAGGGACTGCCCCTCGACCTGACCCTTACCCCGGCCAAGCGCGTCACGACTTCCTACGGTGTCACCGCGGTGCGGCGCGGCGAAGTGAGCTTTGCGCCGGCGGACGTGCGCGTGCGCTCGCTCCTCGGCCTGTCGGAGCTGCTCGAGCGGCTCGGAACGGAAGACCTGCGGCGTGTCTATCCCGATTTCGCGCAGATCGCGCGTTACGCGTGGCTCGCCGGCGACCACCGCTTGCTGGAAATCGGCATCAAGACCTATCAACAGCGCGGCGAGGGTACCGATTTCAAGCAGCTCGCCGAGTATCGCTACGGCGATCCCGTGCGACACATCGACTGGAAAGCGACCCAGCGACTGGGCAAGCCCATCCTGCGCGAGTTCCAGGACGCGCGCGATCAGTGTGTCACGATGCTGATCGACTGTGGCCGGCGCATGCGCGCCGATGAGCGCGGCCAGGCAGCCGGCACCTCTCACTTCGATCAGGTTCTGAATGCCGCCATGCTGCTCTCCTATGTCGCGCTCAAGCATGGCGATGCCGTAGGCGCGCTGAGCTTCGGGACCGCAGTCGGCGGGCAGCGTTGGTTCGCGCCGCGCAAGGGACTGCATGCGTTCAACGCCCTGATGGGCGAGTTATTCGACCTGCAGCCGAGTCCAACACATTCGGACTACATTTCCGCCGCGCAGGACGTGTTGCGCCGGCAGCCTCGCCGGGCCCTGGTAGTGGTGATCACCAACTTCCGCGACGAGGACAGCACGGAGCTGACGCAGGCGCTGCGGCTCCTGCGCTCCCGCCATCTCGTCCTGCTTGCGAGCCTCCGTGAGCGCATCGTGCGCGACCTCATGATGCAGCCCGTCACCTCCTCGCAGGCAGCCCTCGAAGTGGGCAGCGCGCATCTTTACGCGCAGGCGCGCCGCGACGCCTTCAATCGTCTGGCGGCTCGCGATGCCCTCATGGTCGATGCCGAGCCCCAGCAGCTCGGAGTGGAGCTGGTCAATCGCTACCATGCGGCCAAGCGTGCAGGTTTGATCTGAAGTCCGCTTTTCGGGCGGGATTCAACCGGCGAACGGCGGCATGCTGTCGAGAAACGCGGCGCCACAGCCCTTCAGTTGTATGTACTGGGTGTCGATCCGCTTCGCGCGCACGATGCGTGTCACGTTCGTGCTCACCAGGAGCGCGACCAGGATGAGCAGCAGCCCGACGACGGCGACGACCGGTTTTCCGCTCTCTATTCCCATTAACATGAGCGCTAAGCCTGCGATCAGTAGCGTCCATGCGACGGCGATACCCGTACGGCGACGTTTCTTGTGCGCAGAGCAAAGCCCCGGCGCGACGACCGCTTTCTTGCGGACGATGACTGCAACCACGGCGTAGATCAGAATGTTGGCCAGGATCAGCAGGTAGAGCCAGGGGCTGTGCCAGTAGATCCTGCGGCTCTTGGTCGGCTCCTCGGACGGCTCGTTGCACCTGACGCAACGGCTCGGCAGCGAAGCCTCCGGCGTCAGGATCAGGACCGTGCCATCGCGCCAGGTACCACCGCTCGCGGTCGGAGTGACCGCAGCTGCCGCGAGTGAGGCGCGGGAAGGAGCATAGGGGTTGTGTTTGTCGTCCATCGCGGGCAACCAGGGTTGGCGCCAATGAGCCGAGTGTACCAACAGTTGTGTCGCTGGCGCCAGATCAGGGGTGCCCGGGAAAGTGATCATGTGACGAGCTTCTCTCTTGACGCTCGAACAGACCTTCCGTAACGTCAAATCGGAGATGTCGGCTGCCTGGGTGAGTTCTCAGGCGGAGCCATGACTGATGGTCGCAATGGGAACCGCTCTTGCTCCTTCCTGTCGCCGTCAGTGGCTGGATCCGTCATATGCAAGACCGACCTACCCGCTATCACGACGCGATCGTTCCCCATATCTATGTGACCGGCGCTGCCGAGGCCATCCGGTTCTACAACCGGGCCTTCGGTGCAACGGAACTGTTGCGGATCGCCCATCCCGATGGCCGGATCCTGCACTCAGAGCTGTCGATTTGCGGCTCCACGGTGATGATCGGCGATCCGGACTCAGCGCTTTACGGCGAGCCGCGAGCACTGGGTCGCTGCACGGCGAGCCTGCATATCTTCTCAAACGACAACGCGGCCCTGTTCCGTCGCTCGCTCGAAGCTGGAGCTGAGGAGGTTCAGGCGCCCACGGACATGTTCTATGGTGCGAGCTCCGCGAGCGTGCGGGACCCTTATGGCCATGTCTGGGTGCTCCTCACCTGGAAGGAGGACCTCCCTGCCGCGGAGATGGAGCGGCGCGGAAATGCTCTCCTGAGGCGAGGCCCGGGCCTTCAGACGGGCTCTCCGTGACAACGCCTGCGACTATTCCTTGGACTTCAGGCTGGCCTGGTTCGCCTCGATGAAGGCCTTGATCTCCTCGGTCATTGAAAGCAGCCGCAGCCACTGTTCTTTGTAGAGCGTGACCGGGAATCGGCCCATACCATAGACGGACAGCGCGCCCTTCTCGCTGACTTTCATCGCGAGCTTGCCGCGCCCGCCCTGCTTCAGGCGCTCGTTCTCGGCTCGGAGCCTGGCCAGCTCTGCTTGCACGTCTTCAGTCATTCAGGAATCTCCGCGGGCGGTCAAATGCTCATTATACCGTTCGCGCCGGACCCGGGTGCTCCCTGGATCAAGCAGCGCCGTTCACCGCCTTTTCCCGGACTTGCCTTTCAAGACTTGCCAGTTTCTTTGCGCCTGCGCCAGATAAGTCTGTGGTGAATCGAGGAAATAAACCAGCGAGGTTGCCGAACTGAAGCAATAGAGTCCGTGCGTATCCGGATCCGTCCAGTTGAGGGAGCAGTCAGCAGGGATCAACTTCCCCGCAACGAGCCCAATCGGATCATGATTCTGGAACATACCCTTCATCTTCACCGGCGGAACAGCCGATTTCCAGATACCCTGATGCTCCAGGAGGGTCTTCGCGGGAGCTGCTGATTGCGCGCTTGGACCTGTCCGCGTAGCGTCAGGCTTCGCTTCTTGCGCATCGGCCGACATACCCAGCAGCGTGAATCCGAAGAGCAGCAATGCCGTCGTAAGCGCTCGCATTGAACCAGCCTCTATTGCCGCTTGCGGCCAACGAATGACCCAACGACCATACCGGATGCGACTCCCAACCCGACGCCGATAGCCAGTTGATGTGTCGCGGCTCCGATAGCGGAGCCGATGGCGATGCCGACGGCGAGCCAGATTCCAATTGCCATGGGGTTACCCCTGCTACGGCACTCGGTGGCCGTCTTGTTCCTGAATGTGGCCCTTTGTGTCATCAAACCGCACATGCATGGTCTTTCCGTCAGGCCGGATCATCCAGGTGTCGATCTTCACCACCCTGCCGTCCTTCAGATCCGACTCCTGAATCGTCCGGTTGTCGATCATCTTGACCGACACGGCGGTGAATTCGGGGTCGCCCTTGTAGGGCGCTTCGGTGCCATCGAGTTTTGCCGAGAAAGACCGGCCGAAACGATCGGACATGCTGAGCGTATTGTGGCTGATCTTGTACGTCGTGTCTTCTTCGTGGTTCACGAGATCGGCTTGGAGCTCCCGCCAGGTGCCCGACAGCGCATGCGACCCTGATGGCCCGGCGGCAACCCGGGAATAGGTGCGAAAAAAGTCGACCGGGCGAGGGGCCATGCCGATCAGTGTCTGCACCTGCGTACGGCCGTTACCGTCCTCGGAGACGACCTCCTTGATGCTTGCGACGGTCATGCCACCCTTCTTGGCCGTCTTGATCACGGTATGCCCGTCGATCACCCGGACGCTCAGGGTGTCGTAGTAAGCGCTACCCTTTACCTCGTGGTCCCTGCCGTCCGCAGCGATTCTGTAGGGGGGCTTACACGACTGGCATTCGTATTGACCACTCACGAGAACCAATTCTTCGGGCGGTTGATTGGGGTCCGGCTTCTGTGGGTCGGGTCGCCAGGTCCCGTCAAAGAGGCTCTGCGCCAAGCAGAGGGAGGGTACGAGCACCCAGCCACAGCACGCAACTTTCAGCAGGTGTTTCATGGAGCGCTACCCCTCGCGTGGATTGCCATTCTAGTAAACGGAACGAAGCCCGAACAGCGCCGGCGATCGGCGCAGTGCCGGTCGAAAAACAACTTGCGCACGCCGCCTCGATGGCGAAGCTCCCGCTTGCGGAGCGCCAGCCCTCGAAGAGGCGCTTTACATCTATTAACCGGAAACGGA
>DATNEN010000254.1:0-12359 GCA_035552975.1 Steroidobacteraceae bacterium | reverse complement strand
CCCGCACCTGCCCATACCTTACCGTGCGATATTCGACGAGCGCTTCGAAGCCGGGCGGCGGTTTGGTGCCGACGCGCTCAGCCGCGGATGGGTAACGCGAGCCATCCGCGGAGACGTCACGCACGTTTGGTTTCACGAGCTTTCGCTGCGTTGGAAGCGCGGACCGGCGCCAATAGCCGGCCTGACGACCGCGTCGTCGCTCTTCGTTCTGGAACGGCTGTCCTGGGACGTGGGAATGCGAGTGACCGTGCGGGAGACGGACGCGACGACCGCTCTGGTTCATTGGCTCATCAGCTTGCCCGCCTCGCGAGGTCCTGCAGCATGAGAACACCTCCGGGGGTGAGCGAGGCGGATTTCGCCAGGATTTTGCAACAGTTCGCAGGCGTTGTCGGCTCGCAGTGGGTCATTTCCAGCGAGGATGAGGTCGCCACCTACAGGGATGCGTATTCGCCGCTGTGGGGTGAGTCCGACGAGAAGGTCGCCTCTGCGGCCGTGGCGCCCGACAGCGTCGAGCAGATTCAGAAAATACTGGCGATCGCCAACCGCTTCTCGATCCCGCTGTACACGGTCTCCACCGGGCGCAACCTTGCCTACGGCGGCTCATCGCCGGTGTATTCCGGCAGCGTGGTCCTGGATCTGAAGCGGATGAACCGCGTGCTCGAGGTCAGCGAGGAGTATGCCTACGCGCTCGTCGAGCCGGGGGTGAGCTACTTCGATCTCTACCGCCACCTGCGGGACAAGGGGATGAAGTTCTGGATCGACGTGCCGGATCCGGGCTGGGGCAGCCCGGTCGGCAACTCATTGGATCACGGCGCGGGGCGCATACCGCTGCCTTATCGCGATCACTTCGACGCGCATTGCGGTATGGAGGTCGTGCTCGCCAACGGCCAGGTCGTGCGTACCGGCATGGGCGCGATTCCCGGCTCGAAGCTGTGGCATCAGACCAAGTACGGACCGGGCCCGCTCATCGACGGCATCTTTTCCCAGTCGAACTTCGGCGTGGTCACCAAGATGGGCTTCTGGCTCATGCCGGAGCCGGAAGCGGTGCTCATCGGCCGGATCCGTGTGCCGCATCACGACGATGTGATTCCGTTCATTCGCGTGCTGTCGAGCCTGATGTATTCGAACATCGTCGACTGCAATTTCACCATCCAGAGCCCGGTATTCGGCTCGCCCGCCACCGCGGAGAAAGAGGCGCTGCAGGCCAAGAGCGATGGCGGTACCGCGCAGGAGTGGGATCGCTACGCCGCCACGCACGGCCTCGAGCACTTTTGGGAGACGGAGCTGCGCTTCTACGGCCCGCCCAAGATCAACACTGCCAAGTGGGAGTACGTCAAGGAGCGCTTCGCGGCCGTCAACGGTGCGCAGTTCGTGGACGGGGAGACGTTGCGGTTCCCGCTCACGGATGAGCAGATCAACGCGCGCACCGATGTCACGTTCTATGGAATCCCGAGCCTCAGCGTGTTCTCCGGGATGGCCGCCGGAGGGTTGACCGGTACGGGCGCCGGCGTGCAGACCACCGGCCACCTCGACGCGTCCCCCATCGTGCCGATCTCCGGTGAAGCGTTGCTCAAGGCCCAGAGGGTATTCAACAAGGTCTTCCACGACGCGGGCCTGCCTCGCGGGCTGGGCTTCGCCATGAACTACCACTGGCGCACGTTCATCATGTTCCAGGGCCTGCAGATCACCAACGACAGGGAGCACAACGCGAAGGTCCGCGCGGCCTACGAGAGGTGTGCCCAGGCGGCGGCCGAGAATGGCTGGGGTATCTATCGGGTGCACAACGCGTTCCATGACAAAGTCATGGGCCTGTTGTCATTCAACGATCATGCGCTCAGGGGGCTGCACGAGAGGTTGAAGGACGCCCTGGATCCCAATGGCATCCTGTCCGCCGGCCGTTACGGAATCTGGCCGAGGCATCTGCGAGGGAGGCAGTCATGAGCAGGGTCGCCGCTCGGGTTGTCCTCTGGCTGGCTGTCGCCGCAGGCGCCGGTCTTGCCTCGGCAGATCCGGCCGTGACGGCGCGATCCGCGTGGTCGCTCTCCGCGCCCAAGGCGGATGCGAGCCTCAAGGATCCTCTGGTCAGACGCGGCAAGGAAGTGTTCGATGCGCGTTGCCGCGCCTGCCATGGGAGCTATGCGAAGGGCAACAATGCGCTGGCTATGCAGGTGCCGGGTACGTTTGCGCTGCAGTTACGCTACAAAGGCCAGAAGACCGCGTTGCTCGAGGAGCGCACGGATCTCACCCCGGAAGCCGTCGCCGCGTTCGTGCGTCACGGCGGCGGCGGATTCATGCCGGCGTTCAGGCCCACCGAAGTCAGCGACGAAGATCTGAAAGCGCTGGGCGCCTATCTCGCGCGCAAGCGTTAGGGTTGCCGCGCTTCGGCGAAGACCTTGCGCAGCTTGAATTTCCACACGCCCCCGACGCGTACCAGCGTGTCCTCGTAGTGTCCGGCAACCAGCGGCGCCGGCTCCCCGTGCACGCCCAGGACGATGTAGGTGTAGCGCGACCAGGCGGTTGCAGTGTTGTCATCGATGATCTGCACGCTCAGGCTGGACATGATGTGATAGGAGCCGGGGTAGGAGCTGGACGGGTAGGTTTTGGCGACGAACTCGCGGATCGCATCGCGACCGGTATACGCATGCGAGCCGGGGGAGCCCCCGGTCCATACGCCGTCGCTGGCAAACAATTGTGAGTACGCGGTGAAGTCCCGCTTGTCGAAATCGCGGCCGTAAGCCACCAGCAGCTCGCGGATCTCCTCCTTGTCCTCCAGGATCTGCAGGCGCCGCTCGATCGAGGGCCGCTTCGCGGAGCGCGACTTGTCCTGTGCGTCCGCCTGCAGCCCCACGGTAGTCACCAGCAGCATGACGATGCCGGCCGTCGCGTATCGGTTCATTCCTGTGCACCCTGGAAAGGAAACGTCCGGGTGGGAAGTATCAGAAACGCCCGGTAAACGCCAGGGCAAAAGACGACATCGCGAGCTGCTGCGCCCGCCTCCGACTGGACTGCGGCGCGCCGCCGCCGTGCCGCTAGAAGCGCACTCCTACTCTGATCGGGATGAACTCCGTCTTGGTGTTACGGGGGGCGATCCGCACGTAGCGCGCTTCGACGAACAGCGAGGGGCCGCCGTCAGAGGATGACATCTGCCATCCGAGCCCGGCATTCCAGGAGCTGTGCCAGGGACTGGTGGTGCGCTCGACGCCGGTCACGACCGGGAATGTGCCGGGGAAGCAGAAATAGAAGTCGCAGATCGTCCCGCTCTCGATGGCGACCTGCCGCACGTGCAGCTGCTCGCGGTACCAGCCGACACCGCCCACCAGGTACATCTTGGCGCGCTCGGACGTGTGCGCCAGATCCAACTGCAGATCGACATCGCCGCCGTAGACGTTCTCGTGCCCGGGTGAGAAGCCGTAGTTGCCGTTCGGCGAATTGTTGCGAAGGTCGAACCAGTTGTAACTGCCGTCCACCCGCAATCCTATCGGCAGTGCGGCTATCGGGAACCAGGTGAGCCCCAGTCCAACGCTTCCGCCGTTGTGCAGATACTGGTCGGTATTGCCGGCAGTGACGACGTAGCCGGCATCCACCTGCAGCGAGAGTGCGCGCCGCTTTGCCTGAGACTCTACCGGAACGAACTGCCGAGCCGCCGGCGGCGGGCTGGCGGCAGCCGCGGGCGCGGGCGGCGCAGCGGGGGCCGGCTGCGCGACGTCGCTGACCGTGTAGCCGCGTCCCTCCAGGCAAGCGGTGAGTGCGCGGCGATACTGCTGGCGGTGTGACTGATCGGTCTCGGCCCCCTTGCGAGTCGGATCGAACCCGCTCTGGGTCACTGCCCAGTCGTGACAGGCGTAACGGTCTGTCCATTGCTGTTGCTGCGACTGGCCGTTCTTGGGAGTGATCGCGACTTCGCCCGTGCCCGGCGGTGGCGCTGCACCGGGTGGGGGGGTCGAGACGTATTGCGCGAGGGCGGGGGTAGAGGCGGCCAGCAGCAGCAGCGGCCGGAGGGCTTTGCAGGATTCGCTCAGCATGGCGTCACTCCTTGTTGGCCTCGAGCCGTTCGCTCGGGAACAAGCGATGGCTTCCGTCGCCACCGTGATCGATCAGTAACGCACTAACGCGATCGACGGTACCAAGTTGACATGCTGATCACCGAGGAGGTTCAAAGACTCGCGTTTCGAGGGAACATCCGGATGAGCGGACGCTGCGCCGCTCGCGCTCGCGCCGCCATCGCGCATGCGGCAAGCGCGAAACAACGCTCAATGAATGGCAATCCGTTGCGGCAGCGACCCGGCCGGCAGCCGCCGCAAGCGCGGCTATGCGCGCAACTTTCGACGGCCGGCCGGTTTGGACTGCGCTGCCTTGCGAGCGAGCGGCCGTACGGTCGGGTCCTTGATCAAGTGCACGACGCGCTCGAAGGTCCGATCGTCCGCCAGCGGCCGGCCGATGTGGATGACGGCACTGTGCTTGAGCTCCTTCGCCAGGATGTCCTGGACCAGCGCGCGGATATCGGCATCCGCCGTGTCGAGCACCTCATCGACGATCACCCATTCGCAGTTGTGCAGCAACACGCGGGCGACAACCAGGCTGTTGGCGTCATCCTCACTCAGCGCCTGCTCCCAGCGTCCGGTCTCATCCAGCATCGGCAGCAGGCGCTGCAGGTTCATGCGTGTCAGTGCTTTCTCGAAATCCTCCTGCTTGAAGCGGCCCGTCTCCTGCGGATAGCAGAGTGCCTCGCGTAACGTCCCGGGCGGCCAGTACGGCGTGCGTGGAACATACAGTGCGCTTTTGCCTGTGGGTCGGGTGACGGTCCCGGATCCCCACGGCCACAATCCGGCCAGCGCGCGAAACAACAGAGTCTTGCCGGTGCCGGGGTCGCCGGCGATGAGAACGCGGTCGCCCGGCTTGATCTCGATCTTCTTCTCCTTCAGCAGCGTCGCCCCGCTTGGCGAGGCAATCTGCAGATTCTCGATGGTGAGCACGTCGGCATCGCCCTCGCGGAAGCAGATCTGACTCTCGGCGCGGTGCAAGGTCTCTGCCTCGACAGTTGCGCGCCGAAAGCTGGCTACGCGCAGCAAGGTCGCGCGCCAGTCGGCGATCACGCTGAAGTTGTCGACGAACCAGCGCATCGAGGACTGCACCTGGGTAAATGCTCCTGCCGCGAGCATCAGCCCACCGAAGGACAGCGCGCCTTCAAAGTACAGCGGTGCAGCGGCGAGGATCGGCGCCACCAGCGTGAACCAGCCATAACCTGCGGTCACCCAGGTGAGGTTCGTGAGCCCCATCACGATGCGCCTGGTTGCCGCCAGCACCGCGGCCAGGTCGAGCCTGATGCGGCGTTCTTCGTCGGCCTCGCCGTGGGCGAGCGAGATGGCATCCAGGTGCTCGTTGACCCGCACCAGTGAGAACCTCAGATCCGACTCCCGCTGATAACGGTCGGCGTTGCGTGTGATCAGGCCTTTCCCCACCCGGTAGCTCAACAGCGAGGCCGAGCCGGCGTAGATGAGCGCTGCCCACACCATGTAGCCGGGAAGGGAATAGCTCTGGCCATGGAAGCGGATGGCGAAATCGCTCGACAGCCGCCATAGCACCCCGACGAACATGGCCAGCAGAATGGCTGCCTGCAACAGTCCGGTGCCCAGATCCGCGGATAACTCGGTGAGGTGGCGGGCATCCTCGTGCATGCGTTGGTCGGGGTTGACGCCGATGGGACCGGCGCTCGCCAGGCGGAACCCGCGCATGGGTTGCAGCCAGTTGTGCACCAGATCGTCGACCAGCCCTTCGCGCAAGCGCAGCTTCAAGGTCTCCGTCAGCCAGCGTTGCGCGACGTTCAGGATCAGCAGCCCGGCCGTGATCATGCCGAACACGCCCAGTTGCCGCACGAACCCATCGAGGTAGCGGTGCGACAGCGCATCGTAGAAGGGTTGGTTCCAGCTGTTGAGGCGGATCTGCCCGTAAGCGGTCAGCCCGATGACCGTGAACAGCAGGCCGCCGAGCATGAACAGAGTGTTGCGCACGGGCGAGCCGATGAGCGCGCGGAACATCATCAGCAGCTGCGGCACGAGCCCGGACTTGTGCGGGTCGGGAAACTCCGGCACTTCTGCGGTGGGCGCCGCGGGTTGATCGCTCATACGCTTGGAACCTCGGTAGCCGAATCTCTCTGCCGAGATTAGCAGCTACCGGCCGGTATGAGCGGGTCGGACCCGCAAGCTGCAGGCGTCGCTACAGCGCGCTCAGGATCTCGTTGAAGAGCTTGCTGGGGCGCATGGCCGCCACACACTTTGCCGCGTCCGGGTGATAGTAGCCCCCGAGGTCCACCGGCTTGCCCTGTGCGCCGTTGAGCTCCGCGACGATGCGTGCCTCCTCCCGGGTCAGCCGCTCGGCGATCGGCCGGAAACGAGCCTGCAGCGCTGTATCGTTCGTCTGCGTCGCGAGGGCCTGGGCCCAGTAGAGCGCCAGGTAGAAGTGGCTACCGCGGTTGTCGAGTTGCCCGGCATCGCGCAGCGGGGATTTGTCGTTCTCCAGGAACACCCCGTTGGCCGCATCCAGCGCCTGCGCCAGGCAGAGGGCCCTGGCGTTGGAAGTCTTGCGCGCCAGATCCTCGATCGAGACCTGCAGCGCCAGGAATTCCCCAAGGGAGTCCCAACGCAGATGCCCTTCCTGGAGGAACTGCTGTACATGCTTGGGAGCGGAGCCGCCCGCGCCCGTCTCATACAACCCGCCGCCGGCCAACAGGGGGACGATCGACAGCATCTTGGCGCTGGTGCCCAGCTCCAGGATCGGGAAGAGGTCGGTGAGGTAGTCGCGCAGCACGTTGCCCGTGACGGAAATCGTGTCTTTGCCGGCCCGCACCCGCTCGAGCGTGGCGCGGGTGGCGGCGACCGGCGAGAGAATCCTGATGTCGAGCCCCGACGTGTCGTGCTCCTTGAGGTAGCGGCGCGCGCGCTCGATGACGTTGCGGTCATAGGCGCGCTGCTCATCGAGCCAGAAGATGGCGGCCGATCCGGTCGCCCGGGCGCGATTCACCGCGAGCTTGACCCAATCCCGAATCGGCAGATCCTTGGTCTGGCACATACGCCAGATGTCGCCCCGGCTCACCTCGTGCCGGGTCAGCGCACGTCCGGTCGCATCGACGACCGTGACGGTGCCGTCGGCTGCCATCTCGAACGTCTTGTCGTGCGATCCATATTCCTCGGCGGCCTGCGCCATGAGGCCGACGTTGGCGACATTACCCATCGTGGGGACGTCGTAGGCGCCGTGGAGCTTGCAATCATCGATGACCGCTTGATAGACGCCTGCGTAGCAACGGTCCGGAATCAGGGCCAGGGTGTCGCGCAGCTTGCCGTCGGGCGCATACATGCGTCCGGAGGCCCGGATCGCCGCGGGCATCGAGGCATCGATGATGATGTCGCTGGGCACGTGCAGGTTGGTGATGCCCTTGGAGGAGTCGACCATCGCAAGCGGCGGCCGCTTCGCGTAGGTGGCCTCGAGGTCGGCCTCGATCTGCTCGCGCTGCTGTGCGGGGAGCGATTTGATCTTCGAGTAAGCATCCCCGATGCCGTTGTCCGGATCGACTCCCAGCTCCTTGAAGACTGCGGCGTGCTTCTCGAACGCCTCACGGTAGTAGACGCTCACGGCGTGGCCGAACATGATCGGGTCGGAGACCTTCATCATGGTGGCCTTCAGGTGCAGCGACAGCAGCAGATCCTTGGCCCGGGCCTCCTGCATCTGCGTTTCGTAGAACTCGCGCAGTGCGGCGCTGCGCATGAAAGTCGAGCCGATGAGCTCGTCCTTCTGCACCTTCACGCCCTCCTTGAGGACGGTCGTCGCGCCGTTGCGGTCGCGAAACTCGATTCGCAGCGTACCGGCGGACTCGATGGCCGCTGACTGCTCGTTCTCGTAGAAGTCACCGCCGCTCATGTGAGCGACGTACGTCCTGGACTCGCGCGACCACGGGCCCATCGAGTGCGGGTGCTTCTTCGCGTACTGCTTGACGGCGTTGGCGACCCGGCGGTCCGAATTGCCCTCGCGCAGCACCGGATTGACGGCACTGCCGAGCACCTTGGCGTAGCGGGCCTTGATCTGCTTCTGCTCCTCGCTGCGGGGGTCCTCCGGATAATCCGGTACCCGGTACCCCTGCGACTGCAGCTCGGCGATCGCGGCTTTGAGCTGCGGGAGGGAGGCGCTGATGTTCGGGAGCTTGATGATATTGGCCGCGGGAGTCTTGGCCAGCTCGCCCAGCTCGTGCAGATCGTCCGATTGCCGCTGCTGCGCGGTCAGGTTGTCCGGGAAGTTGGCCAGGATGCGTCCGGCGAGAGAGATGTCGCGCGTCTCCACGGCAATCGCGGCGCTACCGGTAAAGGCCTGCACGATCGGCAGCAACGAATGGGTCGCGAGAGCCGGGGCTTCATCGGTGAAGGTATAGAGGATCTTCTGGACGGTCATGGCGGTCCTTGAGTCTCGATGGCGGGAGGCGAGCGGCGGGCATGATATACGACCGCCGTGCTCCTCGACGTGCCGGATGCCTCAGGACTGGAAAGGCAGATCCTCATAGGGCGCCCACGCCCCGTGCACCTGCTCGCTGATCCTCATCGGCAGGATGACCCGCGCGAGCTCCTGCATGCGCAGCGCATCGACGACGATGAGCTCCGAGCGGGAGGCGGCCAGGTTGGTGTAGACCCCGACCAGATAGCCCTCGCCCTCGGGCGCGCCTTTTTTGGGTACGAAAGTGCACTCCTGCAGCGAGCCATCGCTCCCCACGAACAGCGTATCGAGCTTGCCCGTGCTCATGTCGTAGCGGCCCACGCAGTTGGTCATCGGAAACGCGCGGCCGGCCATGAGCTGCGGATCGATGGGCCGGGTAGGATCGAAGTAGCCCATGTAACCATATCGGTAGGGCATGGAGATGAAGCGGTCATCGATCCGTGGCAGCCCGCCCGGGGCCATCGGGAAGGGGTTCTGCTCCTCCCAACCCTCGTGCTTCGAGCCCAGATCGAGCGTCCAGCGGCGAATGCTGGAGCCTCCCGTCTGCGGGGTCCAGGGGGTGCCGTCGCGATTGGGGAAGAAGGGGAACGGGTTCGCATCCGATACGGTCCCGTCGACGACCAGCCGATTTCCCTCGGTCGTGGCATTGAGCGTGTGCACCATCGCGTGAGAAGGACCCTTGATCCAGCGTACGTCCCTCGCATCGCCGTCGCGCGGTAGCACGCACAGATATCCCGGCAGGCGCTCGTCCCAATACCAGTGCGTGTTGCCTGCAGCGAGCCACTGCCTGTCGGTGGTCAGCGGGTACATCGGGAGCACGATGTGAGTCTGAGTGATCGCCATATCGTGCATCTCGCTCACGTACGGCGCCTGCAGGCGCACCTCCCGGGTCACCTGGCCGGAGCGGTCGACGGTGTACACGAAGACGTCTTTGGAGGCCTCTCCGGTGGCTTCGTAGCCGAAGCAGATCATCTCGCCGCTCACCGGGTCGATCTTGGGGTGGGCTGTGAACGTCTGGCTCTTGTATTTGCCGTGAAAGTCCCACTCTCCGCGGGTCTCGAGCGTGTGCGGGTCGATCTCGTAGGGCCTCCCATCCTCCTTGGTCGCAAACAAGCGGCCCGCGTGGATCACGGGAGTGGTGTTGGCGACCGTGCCGCTCAGTGAGCGCACGGAGGGTTCGTCCGTGGATCGGTTGCGATAGATGCCGAAGAGTTGCCGCCCCGCCTGGCGGTTGGCAAGGTAGCGCGGCGTGCGCACGAAGCGTCCCCTGTAGTCCACCCGGCCGTTGGAGAAGCGAAACATGGAGATGTAGCCGTCGGCGCTGAAGGGGGCATCCATCGGGGACTTCGGTGGGTAGAGCCAGTCGCCACCGAGCCGGTAGAAAGTGCCCCGAATGTCGCGGGGGACCTCCCCCTGGACCTCGCAGTCGAAAATCTCACCCTCGAAGCGCAGGGTCGCAAAGAAATCCCCGGAAAAGTGCTGATCGCCGAACCGCTGGACCATGTGATCGCTCTCCGTTCTTGCTCCGTGATGATGCACCCGGCGTTCCCGCTGTGCCACTGTCCCCGCGGCGGGGGGACTGCCGCGCCCTGGGCTGAATTCGCGCTGACCCGGCCTCATACTGCCGGCGTGGAGCGGCGTACCGCGCACGCCTGGGGCACAGATGCAGCCGGACCCTGCGGGGCAGAGCGTTGAGGTCTATCGTTCGCGGCGGCTGAGCGCATGCGATGAGCGTGCATTCATGCTGCACGCGGTGGGCATCGGGAGCGCGATCGCCCGCGACACCGGCGGATATGCGCTCCTGGTCGAGGAGCAGGACGCGCCTGCGGCACTCGAGCACCTGCGCCGCTACGAGATCGAGCGCGTCGGCCAGCGGCGGCCGGCACCGCCGCCGCTGGAACTTCACCCCAACGCGTGGGTAGGCAGCTTGATCTTCGCGCTCCTGGTGGTCGGCATTGCCTTCATGGTTGCCAACGGCCTATGGCGCCTCGATGCCTTCGACGTCGGCGACCTGGATGCGGGTCGGGTGCGGGCCGGACAGTGGTGGAGGATCTGGACGGCGTTGACGCTGCACCTGGATGGGCCGCACCTGGCCGCCAATACGGTCGCGGGAGTCTGGTTCGGCTATCTCGCGGCACGCCTGATGGGCACGGGCAGGGCGTGGCTGCTCATCGTCCTGGGAGCAGGGCTGGCAAACTGCATCGAGGCCGTATTCGCGCCCGCATCGCACCGCGCCGTAGGAGCCTCGACGGCGGTATTCACCGCGCTGGGCCTGCTGTCCGGTTATTCCTGGGGGACCCGACAAGCCTACTCGCAGCTCTGGGCGTTGCGTTGGGGTCCGCTCGTGGCGGGCGTGGTGCTGCTCGCCTGGACCGGCACCGGCGGCAAGTCCCTCGACGACCCGACATCGGATGTCAGTCAGTCCGTCGACGTCGCCGCCCATGTACTGGGATTCGTGGTCGGGCTGTTGAGCGGCGCGGCTGCCTCGCTCGCAAGAGTGGGCGTGTTGTTGAATCGCCTGCCTCAGCCGCTCGCCGGCCTGCTGGCTCTTGCCGTGATCGTGGTGTCGTGGGCGCGCGCGTTGAGCAGTTGAGGTTGCGGGCGATGGACGGGGGCTGCATCGCTGGGCAATATAAACGCCCTCGGGATGACCTGCGGGCGTGGGCTGAAAAGGGTAGAGGAACATGCGCGGCGTAGTCTGGAAGCTGATCAGGAATCCGCGCAGGAATTTCCCGCTGTTCCTGCGCAACGAGCTGCGCAAGTCCGCGCGCAGGTTGCAGGGCGCGAGCTTCTTTCTGCAGGGCCAGATGGACATCCATCCCAAGGCCTACTGGCCGACCGTCCTCAGCGATACGACTGGCGGCTTCTATCCGCGCGGCGATCGCCAGGGGCGCCGGATCTGTGACCTGGACGCGCACGACAACACGCGCAGAGACATGCTCGTGCTGCTGCTCCGGACCCTTCTCGAGCAGAAAGTCGCCGGGGCTTTCGCGGAGCTCGGCGTATACCGGGGGCTGACGGCCCGATTGATCCATCACTACGCGCCCGAACGGATGCTGCATCTGTTCGACACCTTCGAAGGGTTCACGGACCGCAGCTCCGTCGAGGAGTTGAGCGCGCTCGGACATTCGACACGGGCGTTCTCCGACACTTCACTGGAGGCGGCGCGGCAGTTCGTGGGCGAGCCGGCCGCTACCGTCGCCTTCCACAAGGGCTTCTTTCCCGAGAGCATCCCCGCCGCGCTGCACCAGGAGACCTTCGCCTTCGTGCATCTGGATGCCGACCTCTACGATCCCACCTTGAGCGGACTGCAATTCTTCTACCCGCGCCTGGCGCGCCGCGGGATTCTGCTGATCCACGACTACAACGCCTGGCCCGGTGCCCGCCGCGCGGTGGACGAGTTCTTCGCAGACCGTGCGGAGATGCCGATTCCGATGCCCGACAAGAGCGGCTCGGCCCTGATCGTCAAGATTTGAGCGAAAACTGCGACGCCGTCCGGGTTGTCATCGCGTCCGCTGTGTATTAGAGTACTAATACACATAGGCGCTTGGGGCGCGTGGTGATGTTCATCGTCAATCCGCAATCGGGCATTCCGATCTACCGTCAGCTGCTCGAGCAGGTGCGGCGCATGGTGGCCAGTGGCCAACTCGCGCCCGGAGCGGCGTTGCCCTCGGTACGCGAGCTTGCCCTGCAGCACGCGGTCAATCCAATGACCATCTCGAAGGCTTACGCGCTGCTGGAGGCAGAAGGTCTGCTGGAACGCAACCGCGGTAAGCCGATGACGGTCGCGAGCCAGCCGCGCGCGCGACCGAGCGCGACACGCCGGCTCGAGCAGCTCGAGCCGTTGCTCGATCAGCTGGTGCTCGCGGCACGACAACTGCAGC
>DATNEN010000253.1:0-3683 GCA_035552975.1 Steroidobacteraceae bacterium | reverse complement strand
AGAGTCCATGGCACAGGGGGTTGCGACACAGGCATGAGAACGCAGGTTGCCATCATCGGCGGCGGCCCCTCGGGCCTGCTGCTGTCACAACTGCTGCATCTGCAGGGCATCGAGACGGTCGTGCTGGAGAAGCACACGCGCGCGCACGTGCTCGGGCGCGTCCGCGCAGGGGTGCTGGAGCACGGGTTTGCCGCTCTGATGCGCGAGGCTCAGGTGGGCGAGCGGATGGACCGGGAAGGCCAGATTCACGAGGGCTTCTGCATCGCCCACGACGGCCGGCGCGAGCGGGTCGATCTGCAGGCCCTGACCGGCGGCAAGACGGTTATCGTGTATGGGCAGACCGAGCTCACCCGGGATCTTTATGACGCCCGCGAGCGCTGCGGGGGCGCCATCGTTCATGGCGCCCAGGACGTGAAGCTGCACGAGGTGGAATCCTCCCGGCCGTACGTGACGTACGGGGTCGGCGGGGAAGTCACGCGTGTCGATTGCGAGTACGTGGTTGGGTGCGACGGCTTCCACGGGGTCAGCCGCCTTTCGATCCCGCACCAGCGGCTGCACACCTTCGAGCGGGTCTATCCGTTTGGATGGCTGGGTGTACTGACGCGCACCCGACCGGTATCGCCGGAGCTGATCTACGCGACGCACGAGCGCGGGTTCGCACTGTGCTCGCTGCGCTCCGCGCAGTTGAGCAGGTACTACATCCAGGTGCCCTCGAGCGATTCGGTCGAGGAGTGGCCGGATGAGCGCTTTTTCGACGAGTTGCGCCGGCGGCTGCCCGCCGATGTGGCCTCCGGGATGATCATCGGTCCCTCGATCGAGAAGGGCATCGCGCCGCTGCGCTCATTCGTCGCCGAGCCGATGCGCCATGGGAATCTGTTCCTGGCAGGGGATGCCGCGCACATCGTGCCTCCCACCGGGGCGCGCGGCCTGAACACGGCGGCCTCCGACGTTTTCTATCTCTATCACGCGCTTCTGGATCACTACCGGCTCGGGAGCGACGGCGGGCTCGACAGCTATTCGCAGCGCGCACTTGCGCGAGTCTGGAAAGGTCAGCGCTTCTCGTGGTGGATGACCATGCTGTTGCATCGATTTCCGGACAGCAGCCCTTACGAGCAGCGCCTGCAGGCGAGCGAGCTCTCCTACCTGTTCTCGTCCCGGCACGCTTTGGCCGCGCTCGCGGAGAACTACGTGGGGCTGCCCTTTTAGGACACGGCCTCGAGCTCGTGTGCGCCGCCGATGGCGGAGAACACATCCTGGGGGTTGACGGGTTTGATCAGGTGTTGGTCGAAGCCCGCGGCGCGCGTTGCCTCGAGGTCATCGGGCTGGCCCATGCCGGTCAGCGCGATGAGCTTCACTTTCCTGCCCCAGGGCTGGCTGCGGATCATGCGCGACAGCTCGAGCCCGTCGGGGAAAGGCATGTTGAGGTCGATGAAGGCCACCTCCGGCGGGGCGCTGGTCGCCTGCTCGAACGCCTCGAAACCGTCGAAGCAGGCGCGCACGCGATGGCCTCGATATTCCAGCAGGGCGGCGAGGCTCGTTGCGGCATCCACATTGTCATCGACGATCAGAATGAGTTTGCTGGTGTGATCGGGGCGCGGCAGGCGGGCTTGCGGCTCGCGCTGCGCGGCAGGCTCGGCCAGCGGCAGGCGAATGCGGAACTCGCTGCCTTTGCCGGGCCCCGCGCTGTGTGCGCTGATCTCTCCGCCATGCATGGCGATCAGAGAGCGGGCCAGGGCCAGTCCCAACCCCAGGCCCGCGGAGCCGTAGGTCTTGCTCGAGTCCAGCTGCACGAACATCTCGAAGATGTTGTCGAGATCGGTT
This sequence comes from Steroidobacteraceae bacterium, assembly GCA_035552975.1. Classification (GTDB taxonomy): domain Bacteria; phylum Pseudomonadota; class Gammaproteobacteria; order Steroidobacterales; family Steroidobacteraceae; genus 13-2-20CM-66-19. The sequence goes on along the minus strand of DATNEN010000253.1, from coordinate 1,862 downwards.
TCCGGGATGCCGATGCCGCTGTCGCGCACACGAACGATCGCGAAGTCCGCCTGCGAGCGGGCCGACAGCACGATCTGGCCCCCTGCGGGGGTGAACTTCGCCGCGTTGTTCAGCAGATTGGCGATCACCTGCGCAAGGCGCGTCGCGTCGGCGTCGACGTGCAGGTCGCCCGCAGGATAATGAACCAGCAGCTCGTGGGACTTCGCCTCGATGTTGGGCCTTGCGGTTTCGGCGGCGGCGTCGATGATCGAGCTCAGAGGCACGTTCTCGCGTCGCAGCTCCAACTTGCCCCGATCGATGCGGCTCGCATCCAGCAGATCGTCGATCAGGCGCGTGGCGATGCGCATCTGCCGTTCCATCATGGCCGGAATGTCCCCGAGGGAAGCGGGGATTCGCTCCTTCAGCAGCGCCAGGCCGTTGCGAATCGGGGCCAGCGGATTGCGCAGCTCATGTGAGAGGGTCGCGAGAAACAGGCTCTTGGCCGCGTTCGCGCGCTGCAGGTCGGTCGCCCGCTCGCGCAGCTCGATGGAGAGCCGCTTGTTCTGGGTGATGTCGGAGAAGCACATGGCGACTCCGTCCTCGACGCGCACGATCATGCATCTCAGCCACAGCGGCGGCGAGGTGGTCGTGTCGGCGAGCTCCGTCTCCACCGGCGCCCCGGTGAGCGTGACCTCGCGGAGGGACTCGAGCAGTCCTGTCGAGCAGGCCCCGGGCATGAGCGCCGAAACGTTGCGGCCGATCGCCCGCTCGGGGCTGGATCTGCAGATGGCGGCTCCCAGAGGATTGATGTACTCGATCTCGAAATCGATGATCTGTCCTGCGGGCGCGCTCAGGGCCTTGAGCCACACGTAGCCCTGAATGGCCGCTTCCTGCGAGCGGAAGAACCGCTCCTGCGATTGCCGGTAGGCGTCGCGGGTGCGGCGCATCTGCTCGCCGAGCCAGATGATCAGGCCGCAGGTCGAGGCGTACAGGACCAGGCCGACCGCGGTGTGGATGCCGTCGACAGGCAACATCCCCATGGGTCGCCCGATCGCCAGGGCCGTACCGATCAGTCCGAGCAGCGCCGTCACCGCAGCCGGCGCCCAACCGGAGAGCCAGACTGTCAACGCCACGGCTCCCATCATCGTGGCGTACGGGGCATCCGGCCCCACGAAAGGAATCAAGAGCCAGCGGATGACAATCGCCACCGCGGCGATGGCCACTGCGCTCGCATACTTCGCTGCACCGGACATGAGGGGCCGCCTTGCCCGCGGATGGAGGTGGAACAAGCTCGGGCGCTAGGGTGGCCAAAGGTCTCGGTATTGGCAAGTGTCGTGCGCTGACCCTGCGTCGGGGCGCGCTTCGCCCGCTGTCCGCGGCCCGAGTGACCTGCGTCAAGGGAGCTGTCCTAGTTGCGCTTGGTCCAGGCGCGCTTGTCGCCGACCCACGGAACCTCCGTGCCGCGCCAGATCTCCACGTGCAGCGTCTTCAGCCGCCATTCCTCATCCACATCCCGGGCGGCCAGGGCATTCCACAGCCCCAGTCCGAACACGAAGTTCTGATCGGTGAACACATCATGCTGCAGGATCGACCAGAAGGCACGGATCCGCACACCGCCTGGCTCGGGCGTCATCAGTACCTGGCTCATGCGGTGCTGGCGGCCGAGATAGTTGTTCGGGTGCTCGTACCAGAGAAATTCGGTGAGCTTGCGGATGGCGTCGCGCCCCTTGCACAAGCCCGGCGGGTCGTGCTGGATCCAGCCGTCCTCGAAAAAGCACCCGACATACCCTTCCACGTCCCCTGTGTCGAGTGCCCACGCATACCGGGCCATCAGATCCTGCAGATCCAGGCGGTCTTCGACCGGCACTTTCGCTCGCATGGCT
>DATNEN010000252.1:0-16409 GCA_035552975.1 Steroidobacteraceae bacterium | reverse complement strand
CGTGTTCACGTGCTCTTCAACACCCACTGGCATCCGGAGCAGACCGGTTCCAACGAGCGACTGGGCAAGGACGGCGCCCTGATCGTCGCGCACGAGAATACCCGCTTGTGGCTGAGCCGCCCGATCGAGACCGATTGGCTGCCGGAGCTGTACGGTCCCCTGCCCCCCAAGGCGCGACCGACCAAGACGACCTACACGACAGATACGCTCACGTACGGTCGTAGAATCGATTACGGCTACCTGCAGCAGGCGCACACAGATGGGGACATCTACGTGCACTTCCCCGAGCAGAAGCTGCTGGTGGCCGGCGGCGTCGTTTCCAATGACGGCTGGCCGCTCATGGACTACAAGACCGGCGGCTGGATCGCCGGCCTGGTCGCCGGGTATGACAAGCTGCTGCAGGTGGCGGGCCCCGACACGCGAATAGTGCCGGCGAACGGCCCCTTGCTGGGGCGCACCGATCTGCAGACTCACCGCAAGATGTACTTCACCATCTACGACCGGCTGGTCCAGTCGTTGCTGAAGGGCGTCGGCGCCGATGAGATCGTCGCGACCCAACCCGCCAGGGAGTTCGTGGCGCAGTGGGGCAATCCGGACGCTTTCGTCGAGCGCTCCTACCGCAGTCTCTGGGGACATTACGCGGCAAACGCTTGAGCGGCACGGATGCGCGCTCCAAGGATGAGCCGCGGTCGGTGAGGCGTGCAGCCGCCGTCGCGCCCGCTGCAGGAGCGCCCTAGCCCGCTCTACTGGGGCGGGATCAGCGCCGTATCACTGGGTATCCACGCTGTGATCTTGGGCGTCGAGGCGGCTGGCCACGGCGGCAGGTTCGGGTGCTCTACCTTCGCTCCGAGCGACTTCAACAGGGCCGCGGTCTCGGGGCGCGGCACCGCCACCACGGCGTTGAACTCTTTCGGAATGCGTCCCATCGCGAAGTCGAGCGGCGTGAGCGAATCGTTGTCCTCGGCATCGACGTCTGCCCCATCGGCGATGAGACGCTTCACGAGCTCGTTCCAGCCGCGCAGCGCCGCACTGTGCAGGGCCGTCTGGTTGAAATGCGTTCGGGCCTTCACATCGGCTCCGGCGGCGCGCAACAGAGCGTACACCTGAATGGCCTCATCCTCGGTGTAGAACGCACCGCGCGTCGGGGCGTTGATCCAGTCCTTGCCGACCGCCGCCATCAGCGGAGTGTCGCCGTTGAAGTTGGGGAGATTGGGCAGCGCGCCGTGTTGCAGCAGCAGCTTGACGACCGGAATGTCGCCGGCCTTGGCGGCACGCAGCAGCGGAGTCGCTCCGACGTTCAGCATCGGCTCGGTGTAGCGATCGAACGCGACCTGCCGATGGGGCGCGCGCAGCTTCAACTGCGCATTGGGATTCGCGCCCTTGTCCAGCAGCATCTGCACGATCTGCAGTCCGGTCGTGTCGTCCAGCGCCGGGAGGTCGATCCGGCGGCCGTGCGGCAAGGTGTTCATGTCGACGGCGCACCAGAGCGGCGTGCGGCCGTAGATGTCCCAGAGATTCACATCGGCGCCCGCTTCAATGAGATAGCGCGCGACATCCCAATGGATATTCAAGAGAGCCATGACCAGCGGCGTGATGCCGTCGGGGTCCCACCGGTTCAGGTCTGCTTTGTGGCGTACCAGCTCCTGCACACACGCGAGACAGCCTTCTCGCGCGGCGTACAACAGCGGCGTCAATCCGCCGTGCGTCATGTCCTTGGGGCGCCCTTCCGCGGTGACGCGTCGCTGCCAGTCCCTCACAGTTGCCCTGGCATTGACGTCGGCGCCATGCGCGAGCAGCAGGCGAATCATCTGCGGCTGGCTCTGGGCCGCAGCCCACATCAGAGCAGTCTGGCCACCCCACTGCTCCCGCGCGTCCACCTTCGCACCGTGCTTCAACAGCAACTCTGCCGCGTCCAGGCGTCCCGTCCGGGCGACCACCATGAGCGCCGTTTGTCCCTCTGAGTTGGGAGACTCCACGTCGGCATGGGCATCGAGAAGCTCCTTCAAGACCCCGGCCGCACCCACTTCGGCGGCGGCCGACATGGGTGTAGCGCCATAGTCGTTGCGCACGCGCGGATCCGCTCCGGCCCGCAGCAAAGCCCGGGCGAGCTGCGCGTCACCCGCGTGCGCGGCCCAGTGAAGCGCGGTAGTCCCATCGACGTCGCGCGTGCGCGCATCAGCTCCGGAATGCAGCAGGCTCGCGGCGGCCTCGAGGTCATCGCGTTCCGCCGCCCGCACGAGTTGCAGCCCGGGCGTGCCATCGACGCTGACAGGGTCCGCGGCGAGCGCCGCGGGCGGCGTGAGGCCGACAACCAGAAGCGCCGCTGCCACGAAGGGCGGCGCCGTTCGGCGCACGACGAGCCGCATCAAACCTCCGCGAAGGCGCCCGTGCTGTTGCCGAACTTCTCGAGCGGCACTCCGACGCGGTTGAGCATCGTCAGCAGCAGGTTGGCATGCGGTGTGTCCTGCGGATAGTGCAGGTGCTGGCCGCCCTTGACACGCCCGTTCGCGTGCCCCAGGAGCGCCGAGGGCAGCGGGTCGTTGTTGTGCTTGTCGCTGTTGCTCATGTTGCTTCCGAACAGGATGAGCGAATGATCGAGCAGCGTGCCGTCTCCGTCAGGCGTCTGCGACAGGCGTTTGACGAAGCCCGCGAACTGCTGTGTGTGATACGTCTGGATCTTGGACAGACGGTCGAGCTTCGCCGGATCGTTCTGATGGTGCGACAACGGATGGAACGCGTCCGGCACCCCGATCTGGTTGTAGGTCCTCATGCTGACTTCCTTGGCCATCATGAAGGTCGCCACGTGCGTCTTGTTCGACTGCCAGGCAAGGGTGATCATGTCGAACATCAGCCGCAGGTGTTCGGCGAAGTCCGCTGGAATCCCCAGCGGGGCGTCAGGGAGCTTGACGTCGCTGCTGGCGGCGGACTCGCGCACTTTCTGCACACGCCGCTCGAGCTCGCGCACCGAATCGAGATAGTCGGCAAGCATTGCCCGATCCGCGGGACCGAGCTCGCGGCCGAGGCGCTGCGCCTTCTCCTGCACGTGATCGAGCAGGCTCCCCGTCTCCGAGACGATCTCAGTGCGCTCCGCGGCGGTGTCGCCCTGCCCGAACAGCCGGTAAAAAACCTTGCGAGGATCATTCTCCATCGGCAGAGGCTGCGTCGGCGTGCGAAATGCAACGGTGCTTGCGAAACCGCAGCCCACACCGGGTGCGCACGTCAATCCACCTTCGGCCTCGATCGCAAGCTCCAGAGAGGGCAGCGCCGTCTCCTGGCCGATGCGACTCGCGGCCACCTGGTCGGCGCTCACTCCGCGGATGCCGGTGCGATCCGGGTCGCTCGGCCCGACACACGACAGCCAGGTGCCGGCGATGATTCCATGCGGGTCGGGGCTCTCCCCGCCCTTGTTGCGCAAGCCCGTCACGACGGTGGTGTGCTTGCGATAGGGCTCCAGAGGCTTGATGAGCTGCGGAAACACGAAATCGGTGCCGACGGCTTCCGGCTTCCACCGGTCCATGACCGCGCCGTGAGGAAAGTAGACGAAGCCCAGCCTCGGCTTGACGTTGGCCGCGGTGGCAGCGAGCGCGGTGGCCGCCGGAATCATGGCGTCGAGCAAAGGCAGGGCGATGACCGCGCCGGCGCCGCGCAGAACCGTGCGGCGCGAGAGATGTTTGCGTGTGATGAACATGAGCAGTTCCTCGAAAATTTCCCTGGGCTACGGTGCCGTTGCTGCGCTCGTGACCAGAGACGCTTGCTTGAGAGCCGGCGGCGAAGCCGCCCGCTCACTCTGAAACGCTGCGCTCGTGACGATGCCCATGATCACCGACTCGAACCGGTAGTCGTCGGCGGCGCTCTTGCGCACGATGGCGCGCACGGCCGGCATGTCCGTATACACGAGCGTGCGCCCGAGCGCGTAAGTCATGAGCTTCTCGGTCAGGGTCTGAACGAACTGGTCGGGACGGCGCAGGAGCGCCTTACGCAGGTCCGCCGGTCCGTTCAAGGCGGTGCCATCGGGGAGCTGGCCGCTCGCATCGATCGGCACGCCTGCAAAGCGGTCCTTGGTGCGATATTCACCCACCGCATCGAACTGCTCGAGCGCGAAGCCGAGCGGGTCCATCAGGCCGTGGCAACCGTTGCAGCTGGTCGCCCGGCGATGCGCCGCCATCAGCTCGCGCATGGTCTTCGGCTTGGTCCCTTCCTGGTTTTCCTTGAGCGTCCCCACGTTCGGCGGCGGCTCGGCCGGCGGGGTCCCCATGATGCGCTCGAGGATGAACTGACCGCGCAGCACCGGCGCCGTGCGGTTCGGGTACGAGGTGACCATGAGTACGGCCCCCTTGCCCAGCAGTCCGAAGCGGTTGGAATCGGTGAGCTGCACGCGCCGGAATTGCGAGCCTTTGATGTCGCGGATCCCGTAGTGCAGAGCGAGGCGCTCGTTGAGGTAGGTGTAGTCCCCACGCAGCAGGTCCAGAACGTTGCGGTTCTCGCGGAAGGTGCTGTCGATAAATAAGCGCAGCTCTTCCAGGAAGTCCTTGCGGATGTCGCCATTCAAGTTCGGGAAGATCGCCGGGTCAGGTTGAATCTCCGACAGCTTCGCCATGTTCAGCCACTGGAAGGCGAAGTTCGAGGCCAGCGTCGCGGAGCGCGGATCGGCGAGCATGCGATGGACTTCGCGCTGCAGAACCTCCGGTTCGTGCAGCCGGCCCTGCTCGGCTGCGCGCAACAGCTCCTCATCCGGCAGGCTGCTCCACAGAAAGAACGACAGTCGCGAGGCCAGATCGATATCGCTGACTCGAAAGATACCGCCGGCGGCGAGCGGTTGCGGCGCAAGCTCGGCGCGATACAGGAACTCCGGATCCGCGAGGATGGCCGTGATGGCTTCGCGAACGCCCGTTTCGAAGCCACCCTGCTTGGCCCCGGCCGCATAGAACTGCATCAGGTCCGCGACGTCATCGGCCCCGACCGGGTGGCGGAAAGCCTGCTCCGCAATGCGTTGCACGATCTCTCGCGCGCAGACGGGCTCCTGCGGGGGGCTGCTTGGGTAGCAACTGAAAATCCGATGACGGCTGGGAGTCTCGCTCACGCCGGTGGCTTTCAGCGGGCCACGGATCTCGAAGGAGCTCACGCGCAGCACGTGCTCCTGCCCTCCGCCCGGCACGTTCGCCTCGAGCCACCCTTCGGACTCCGCGTAACTGCGCTGCCGGAACGTCACCGCCACCTGATGTGGTCCGGCCGTGGTGGTGAAGCGGATGTTCTTCAGCCGCTTGTTGATGGCATCGACGGCCGGGTCCTGCAGCTGGTCGATGGCCTTCATGTCCGCTTCGCCGCCGATGGAGGTCTCGTAGATCTTGCGCCGGTCCACGGTCACGACCACCTGGTTCTCGAACTCCAGGTTCGTGACCCACAGCGCCTGGGCCATGTTGGCGATGTTGATGACGTATTCGCCGTCGGCCGGGAAGTCGTGGTCGACGACGATGCCGCCGCGCGTGCCCAGCGGCATCCCCTCGGCACGGAAGAACTGGTTGCCTTTGCCCGTATCGGTGTAGGTCGTACCGACCGGCCGCGAATGCGCATCCCCGAGCGCCTCCTTGGCGACCTTGCGTGCTGCGGCCAGATACTGCTCGAGGAACGACGGGGACACCTGCAGAGTGCTGGCGATGTTGTCGAAACCGTCCTTGGAATCGTCGCGCGGCAGGACATCCCGTGCGTCGACGTCTACATCGAGCAGGTCATGCACCGCGTTGGCGTACTCCTTGCGGTTGAGTCGATGCAGCGCGACCCTTCCCGGATCCACGTGGGGCAGTGCCGCGTGGTCGATCGTGCCCTCGACCCAGTCGACGAACGCCTCCTTGGCATTGCGGTCCGGCTGCGGATTGCCCGCCGGTGGCATGAGGCCGCCACGCAGCTTGCGCACCGCCTTCTCCCAGGTCTCGGCATCCTGAGGAATGTTCTCCGGCGAGAGCGCCTCGAAGGCGATCCCCCCCGCCCAGTCCTCTGTGTTATGACACTTGCTGCAGTACTTCTGCAGCATGGAGAAGTCATGCGGGAAGCCACCGGAGGCCGTGGGTGCAGGTTGGCCGGCCGAGCCGGCACCGGATGCGAGGGCGCACGCTGCGCCGAACGCGATCGTCCAGCCGAGCCCGAAACGAGAACGCCTCCCCATCGTGTGTGCACGCTTCCCGGTAATGCGGTAGAGATCAACAAGATAAGCGTAAACCCGCAACAGGCGCCAGTGCTGCGGTGCCTCATAACCGCAGATCGGGAAACAGTCGGCTTGCGCTGCGGCGCGACAACCATGCTGCGGACGCTTGTTCGGAAGCACGCTTCGCTTTTAAGCTGAGGCCATGCCGCTCGCCCCTCCCGCTCCGGAACTCAGGCTCGCCGATGAGCATGATGCTGCAGGCCGCCATAGCGAGGCGATCGATGCGCTGGCGCGCGGTACCAGTGCAGGCAACCTGGCGTGCATGAGGCAGCTTGGCAAGCGACTGCTGACCGGTGACCGAGCACCCCTGCTGGCCGCCGAGGGAGCACGCTTCCTGCTGGACGCCGCCAATCGTGGCGATCCCGAGGCCGCGGCGCGTATCGCGGCGCTCGCGGCCCTTGGCCTGTACGTCAAGTCCAACTTGCGCGACGCTTTGCGCTGGCTCGCCGTCGCCGCCGAGCGTGGCTGGCAGCCGGCTCGAGGCCAGCTGCACGCCCTGGCCGGTATCACGGCGAGCCCCGAGACCCCCGCAGGCGACTACTGGTCACGCCTTGCAACCGGCATCGAGCTCGCGCCATGGCAGGCCAGTCCCCCGGCCCGCGAGCTGAGCTCCGATCCGTACATCCAGGCGCTGGACTCTTTCATCAGCCCACCGGTGTGCGACTGGCTCATCGCCCGCGCCCGCGGCCGGCTGACGCGCGCCCTGGTCTATGACCCCGTCAACCAGCAGGATTTCGCCAGCCAGACGCGCACCAACTCGGTAGCCAACTTCGGCCTGACGGACGTCGAGCTGCTGGACGTGCTGCTGCAGGCGCGGATGTCCTACGCCTGCCGCATACCGATGAGCCACATGGAGGCTCCGGCGGTGCTGAACTATCAGCCCGGCGAGGCGGCGACCGATCACTACGATTTCGTCGACCCCAAGACGCCCGACTACGCCGCGGAGATCGCCCGCAACGGGCAGCGCGTCCTGACGTTCCTCGTCTATCTCAACGAGGACTACGAAGGCGGGGAAACCCACTTCCCGAGCCTGGGCATCAGCCACAAGGGCCGGCGCGGCGGCGCCCTCTTCTTCGGCAACGTGCTGCGCGATATGCAGCCGGACCTGCGCATGCTGCACGCGGGCCGATCGCCGGCACGCGGGGAGAAATGGATCGTCTCGCAGTTCATCCGCAACCGGCCTGTACTGACTCCAATGCCGCCACGGACCCTGTACGGCAAGTCCTGATACACTCCGGCCTCGACGCGACAATCAAACAACAACGGGTCGCCGGCAGGGATGGGAACGGGTATGAAGCCGACTCTGACGCTCGCCGCTGCCATCGGGCTGTTGGTTGCGGGCGCATCGCACGCACAAACGTCCCCGCCTGCGGCCGCGCAGGCGGACACCTCGCTGCCGATTCCGCTGGAGGTATACGAGCCCCCGCACTCCAAGCACCTGACGGCGCCGAACTGCGACTCGCATGTCGGCTTTTCCGAGTCCGACGCCTGCCGGGCGCTGCTCGAGGGCTTCGAGGGCTGGACCGAGCTGAACTTCATGGTCGACCCCAGCGGCAAGCCGTTCGAAGTGAGCATGACGCACTCCTCCGGGCGCAAGGAGTTCGACGCGCTGGCTGTGAAGTCCCTCGGCACGTCCTCCTTCGTGCCGGCCTCGCTGAACGGCGTGCCCATCGAATCGGGCATGTCGATGAAGTACGAATTCACACTCATCGGAGCGACCGGCGCCAAGCGGGAATTCATCGCAGACTACACGGCGACGGCGCGTGCCATCGAGGCAGGCGACCGAGCCGCCGCGGATGTGGCAGTGGGCAAGCTCGAGCATGAGATCACCAACCTGTACGAAGATGCGTACTACGGCATGGCGAGCTACCTGTACGCGAAGAAGTGGGGCGATCAGCAACAGCAGCTGGACGCACTGGCGCGCGCCATTGCCGAGGAAGATCGGGCTCGGTACCTGCCGGGCAAGGTATTCAAGGCGGCGCTGCAAATCAGCATGCAACTGCAGTTGAGCCTGCAGCAGTACGCGGAGGCGCTGGACACCTACAAGAAGATGCAGACGGCCGGCATCGCCGCGGACGTCGCCACCGCGCTCAAACCCGTTCTCGCGAACCTGGACAAACTGCGCACGGACGCAACACCGTATGCCATCGATGGCCGCACGCGGTCCGACGGGAGCTGGCACCTCCATCTGTTCAAGCGACACTTCCAGGTCAGGGTCGCTGCAGGGTATGTCGCACAGGCGAAGCTGCGCTGCCAGAAGAGATATCTCGTGTTCACGCTCGATCCGAATCTGCAGTACGAGGTCAACGGCAAGGCCGGCGACTGCTGGATGGAGCTGGACGGTTCCCCCGCTGCGACTTTCAAGTTGATTCAGTTCTAGAGGCGCACGGCTGCGTGTAGAAATGTCCATGTCGCGAATGTCCGCGCCGCGGTTGAAAGTGCCGCGCGTCGTTTGACAGAGCAGTGCCGCTCGGAGTACCAAGACGCACCGAATCGAACATCCGCATCGGGGGGTTATGAAAGCGTCATTGAGTCTCTGCTGCGCGCTGCTGTTCAGCGCGTCCGTCATCGCCGCGGCCGCCAAGGCGCCGGCGCCGGATCCGAAGAGCCCGCAGTACCAGAGCAAGGGCGAGCAGGAGCGCACCTACGAGTTTCCCGGTACGGGCGAGAAGATCGCCTATCACCTCTACGTACCGATGAAATGGACTCCTGCCGCGCGGCTCCCGCTGGTGATCGTCACGCACGGTGCCAATCAACCCCCGACGGCACCCTTTCAGCGGCCGAAGGCCGATCCCACCCTTGCGAAGATGGCCGAGGAGCGCGGCTACATCGTCGCAGCGGTGACCGGTTATCACGCCAACGCAACCGGGGTTGGCGGCTGGAACGTGCCCTACAAGATGGTGACGGTGCCGCGGCCGCCGCGGCCGCCCGGCGCCGCAGCTCCCAGAGGGCCCCAGCCCGCTGGGCCTCCGCCGACCGCGCAGGACTTCAAGCGCGCCGAACAGGACGTGTTGTTCGTCACGGACCTGGTGGCGAAGGAATATAGCGTCGATCGACGGCGCATCTACCTCATGGGCAACTCGTCAGGCGGCAGTGCGGTTTGGACCTACGCGGTCAAACATCCACAGCGCTGGGCAGCCATCTCCCCGAGTGCGGGACCGCTCGAGGATGCGAACTTTCCGTACGAGAAGCTCAAAAACGTGCCCGTGCTCGTAGTCCATGGCGATAAGGACACTACGATGGTGTTCGCCGCCAGCAAGGCAATGGTCGACCACGCCAAAGCGAAGGGCGTCGATGCCACCTGGTTGCCGGTGATCGGCGGTACGCACATCGATGCTTGGGCTCAGCCTGAGATACTCGAGCAGACCTTCGATTTCTTCGACGCGCACAAGAAGAAGGGCTGAGAGCGCACGACGGTCGGCCGAGGGCGCTGCACCGCGGCCGACCATGCTTGCGCATGCTTAGCTGCGGAGCGCGTTCAGCTCGCGCGCGTCAGCAGCCGATCCAACAGCACGGCGACATGCGTCGCCTCGCGTCCGGTTCCATCGAATATCTGCCGACGGCAGCTCGTGCCGTCGGCAACTACGGTTGCACCGCTGTCCGCGCGGACGGCTGGAAGCAGACTCACCTCGCCCATCCGCACAGACATGTCGTAGTGCTCGGCTTCGTAGCCGAACGCACCCGCCATCCCGCAACATGAGCCCTCGATTGCGCGGGGGCTCGCCCCCGGGATCAGGGCCAGCACGCCCAGAACGGATTCCATCGCGCCGAAAGCCTTCTGATGACAGTGGCCGTGAACCAGGATGGGCGCGGCGGCCGGGTTGAGCTCCAGGGCGAAACGCCCGGCGCGTAGCTCGCGAGCGATGAATTCTTCGAAGAGCATGGCTTGTCGGGCAACGATCGTAGCCGGCTCGCCGAGTCGCATGACCAGCGCCTCGTCTCGCAACCCCAGCAGGCAGGAGGGCTCGAGGCCGACGATCGGCACACCGGCACGGGCGAACGGAGCCAGTGCGTCGATGAGCTCGGACGCTCTGGCTTTGGCTTCGCGCACCATGCCCACACTGAGGAAGGTGCGGCCGCAGCAGTAGTGTCCTCGATCCCGGCGCAGGGTATGCACGACGTAGCCGGCGGATCTCAAGACACGAGCTGCTGCGTGAGCGATCTCCACCTCGAACACGCCATTGAAGGTGTCGACGAACAGAATGGCCGCTTTCCCGTGCTGTGCCTGCGCAGCAAGCGTTTGTGCCGCGCTCGCGAACAAAGATCCATCGGCGGCACTGAAGAACGTGTCCTTGCGCCACTTGGGCAACGGGCGCCGTGCGGCAAGCCCGACGCATTTCTCGCTCAACCACGCCGCACCGGGGAGCCGATCGCGCAAGTTGAGCAGCCATGCCAGACGGCTTGCCCTGGCGGCATAGTCGGGCAGATGCGCAATCAGGCGATCTCTGAGCCCATAGCCCCGCTCGGCCTTGTAATGAGCAAGAAACTCCACTTTCATCCGCGCCATGTCCACTCCCGTGGGACATTCGCGGCGGCACCCCTTGCAGCTCACGCACAGGTCCAGCGCCTCGCGCACGGCTTCGCCGGTCAACGCGCTCTTCCCAAGCTGACCCGAGAGTGCGAGGCGCAATGTGTTGGCGCGCCCGCGTGTCAGATGCTGCTCGTCGAGGGTAACGCGGTAGCTGGGGCACATCGTTCCCGCGTCGAATTTGCGGCAATGGCCGTTGTTGTTGCACATCTCGACGGCCTTGGCGAAGCCGCCCGTATTGTCTCCGCCGGTTCCCGGCGCAGTGATCTGTTCGGTGGCCGGATCGTTCTGCACGTCCCAGGCCGACCAGTCCAAGGCCGACTCCATGGGCACGGTCCGATAGGGATGCGGAGCGGATGGCGGCGGAAAGCGCAGCAACGCCAGGTCATCCATTCGCGGCGGGTCGATGATCTTGCCCGGATTGAGCGTACCGGTGGGATCCAGGTGCTGCTTGATCGCACGGAAGGCCTGATTGAGCGCCGGACCGAACTGCCATTCGATCCATTCACCGCGGCACAGCCCATCGCCGTGCTCGCCGCTGTAGGCGCCTTTGTAGCGGCGGACCAGCGCCGCGGCTTCTTGCGCAATGGCGCGCATCTTTGCGGTGCCTCCCTGCGGTCCGCCAACGCGCATGTCCAAAATGGGTCGGACGTGCAACGTGCCGACGGAGGCGTGCGCGTACCACGTCCCACGCGTGCCGTATTTGGAAAACACGTCCGTCAGAGCACTGGTGTACTCCGCAAGATGCTCCAGCGGAACCGCGCAGTCCTCGATGAAACTGACCGGCTTGCCGTCGCCTTTCAGGCTCATCATGATGTTGAGCCCGGCCTTGCGCACTTCCCACAGGCGGCTTTGTTCCCGCGGGTCCGTCATTCTGATGAGACGGCCGGGGAGACGCAGATCCTGCACCAGCTCATCGAGAGCGGTGAGCCGGGGCAGCAACGCCTGCGCGTCATCGCCGGCGAACTCCACCAGCAATACCGCTTCGGGCGCGCCCACGAGTGCGCTCTCGATGGTGGCGCGGAATGCAGGGTTGGCGCGGCTCAGCTCGATGATGTTGCGGTCCAGGAGCTCCACCGCCACAGGCTGCAGCCTGACGATGTGCTGAGCGGCCTCCATCGCTGCGCGGAAGCTCGCGAAATTGGCGGCGCCAAGCACCTTGGCGCGCGGCAGGGGCGACAGCTTCAGCTGCAGGCGCCGCGTGAACGCCAGCGTGCCCTCGGAGCCCACCAGCAGGTGAGCCAGATTGACCGAGCCGTCGTCGGTGTAGGGCCTGGGGCCACGGGCACCGAACAGATCGAGGTTGTATCCACCGACACGCCGCAGGACTTTCGGCCAGCGCTCATCCAGGGCCGCGCGATTCTGTGCAGCCAGGCTACGCACGAACTCAGCGACCTGTGCGGCGCGGCCCTCGAGCGAGCGGACGGGGCCGAACTCGATCTCGGTTCCGTCCGACAACCACGCGCTGATGCCCAGGACGTTGTGCACCATGTTGCCGTAGGCGATGGAGCGTGAGCCGCAGGAGTTGTTGCCGGCCATGCCGCCGAGGGTTGCCTGTGCACTCGTGGACACATCGACAGGGAACCAGAGGTTGTGTTGTTTGAGCTGGGCGTTGAGATGATCGAGGACGACGCCAGGCTCGACGACCGCGGTTCGCGTCACGGGATCGACGTGTACGATCCGCCTGAAATGCCGACTGACGTCGATGACCAGGGCGGCACCGGTCGTCTGGCCGCACTGACTCGTGCCCGCACCGCGCGCCAGCACGGGAATCTCCAGCTCACGCGCGATCCCGATCGCACGGGCGATGTCCTGCTCGGCGGCGGGGACAAACACGCCTACCGGCAGAATCTGATAGATGGAAGCATCGGTGGAGTAGCGCCCCCGCGAGGCGTCGTCGAACAGCACGCTTCCGCCGGTTTCACGCTGCAGGCGGCGTTTGAGAGTGGCAATCGCCCGTGAGGAGATCAGGCGAGCTCTCCGGTCAGGCTTTGCGGGCCGCAGGTGCGCTTCCCGAGCGCATCAGCTCGAGGACCGCATCGCGCTTGCGCAGGAGGTGCTCGACCAGAATCGCGCGCAAGCGACCCCCATCGCGCGCAACCAGGGCCTGCAGCATGGCCTCGTGCTCCTGCACGGCGCGCTGCCATTTGGCGCTGTCCTGATTCGTGCGGAAGCGCAGCGACTGCACGCGCGCGTTGATCTCACGATAGATCTTCGACAACAGCGGATTCTTCGCCGCGTCGTTGATGGCGGTGTGGATCAGGGCATTCGAGCGGTAGTAGCCGGACAGGTCCCCTCGCGCATGACAGGCCAGCATCTCGTAGTGCAGCGCCCGCAGCTCCGCCAACTCGCCCTCGGTCATGCGCTCGGCCGCCAACCCACCGGAGATTCCCTCGAGCTCCGCGAGCAGCTCGAACGCATGCAGGATATCGACCTCGCTCAGCCTCACTGCGACCGCGCCCCGGTTGGGAAGCAGGTCGACGAGCCCTTCCGCGGCCAGCAGCTTGATGGCTTCTCGTAACGGGGTGCGCGATACGCGCAGCAACTCGCACAGCTCGCGCTCATTGAGCTTTCCCCCCGGAGGGATCGTGCCCTCGACCAGGAGGGTGCGCAGCCGCGCGGCCACCTGCTCGTGCAGTGCCAGACGGGGGATCTCGAGGAGCTGTGCCATTCAGGGCAATTTTGAATGCGTTTTGGGGCTGAGGTCAATTTCAGGGCCTGCATGAGGTCCCGGGAGGCCCGGATTTGAATTTTGCATGCATCTTTGAAAGACTCGCTGGACCTCAACCGCCCAGGTGGCCGCCGATGCTGCAGCTCGATTCTCACCCCCGGGGCCGTCATTTCCTGCAGATTCCGGGCCCCAGCCCCGTACCCGACCGGCTGCTGCGCGCGCTCAGCCTTCCCACCATCGATCACCGCGGGCCGGAATTCGGCGTGCTGGGCCTGCAGGTGCTCGAGGGCCTGCGCAAGATCTTCAAGACTTCCCAACCGGTGATCGTCTATCCCACCTCGGGCACCGGTGCGTGGGAAGCCGCCCTGGTCAACACCCTCAGCCCCGGCGACCACGTGTTGATGTATGAGACGGGACACTTCGCCTCCCTGTGGGCAAAGCTTGCAGGGAAACTGGGTCTGGAAGTGGAGCTGCTGAGCTCGGGCGGCACCGACCTGCACATGCCGGACGCGCCCGGATGGCGGCGAGCGGTGGACGCGCAGCAGATCGAGCAGCGCCTGCGCCGGGACAGCGCACACAACATCAAGGCCGTGTGCGTAGTGCACAACGAGACCTCTACGGGCGTGACCTCCTCCATTCCGTCCGTCCGGGCCGCGATGCAATCCGCCCAACACCCCGCCCTGCTGATGGTCGACACGATCTCGGGCTTGGCGAGCGCCGACTACAGGCACGATGAGTGGGGTGTCGACGTCTCGGTGGGCGGCTCGCAGAAAGGCCTGATGCTTCCGCCCGGGATCGCATTCAACGCCATCTCACAGCGAGCACTGGAAGCGACGCGGACGGCGAAGCTGCCGCGATCGTACTGGTCGTGGGATGAGATGCTCGAATCCAATCGCAACGGCTACTTCCCCTACACGCCCAATACCAACCTGCTGTACGCGCTAGCCGAGTGCATCGACATGCTGCTCGCCGAAGGACTCGACAACGTATTCAGGCGCCACGAGCGTTGGGGCGCGGGAGTGCGCGCAGCGGTGGAGCAATGGGGGCTGCCGATTCAGTGTGCGGACCCTTCCGCCTACTCGCCCGTGGTGACCGGAGTCATGACGCCGCCCGGAACGGATGCCGACGCGCTGCGACGACTCATCCTCGAGCGATTCGACCTGTCGCTCGGGATGGGCCTGGGGAAGGTGCGCGGCCGCATGTTTCGTATCGGGCACATCGGCGACAGCAATGACTTGACTCTGCTCGCCGCCATTGCCGGCTGCGAGATGGGTTTGCGACTCTCCGGAGTCGCACTCGCCGGCAGTGGAGTGCAGGCGGCGATGGACTATTTTGCCAGCCACGCGGCGCCTGCCGGGAAAGCGGCCTAGTCGCGCGCTCTCAACGATGGCCACCAAAGCCTTGCGTGCGACCCGGGTCGTGATGGTGCTGCTGTGCTGCATGTACTTCATGACCTATCTGGATCGCGTGAACGTCAGCTCCGCGGCCGCCGGCTTCGGCAAGGAATTTCATCTCAGCAGCACGCAGATCGGCCTGGTGTTCTCGGCGTTTGCCTATCCCTACCTGGTCTTCCAGATCATGGGCGGCTGGCTCAGCGATCGCTTCGGCGCACGGCGCACCCTCATTGTCTGTGGGCTGGTGTGGGCGACGGCCACCGTTCTGACAGGAATGGCAGGTGGGCTGGCTTCGCTGCTTGCCGCGCGCCTCCTGCTCGGGCTCGGCGAAGGGGCCACACTCCCGGCGGCTTCGACTGCGATGTCACGTTGGGTACCCAGGGGGAAACGGGGCTACGCGCAGGGCATCACCCACGCGGCTGCGCGAATCGGTAACGCCGCGGCCCCTGCAGTGGTCGTAGCAATCATGACGGCGCGCGGCTGGCGGGAGTCATTCTACGTCTGTGCGGGTATCAGTTTTCTGTGGGTCATCGTGTGGGCATTGGCGTTCACCGAGTATCCCAAGGATCATCCGCGCATCACGGCGAACGAGCTGGCGGAGCTGTCCGGTGCTGACGAGGGAGCCGCGGCTCAACAGCAGATCCCCTGGCGGCGGCTGCTGAAGCGCATGGCGCCGGTCACTCTGGTGTACTTCTGCTACGGTTGGACATTGTGGTTGTTTCTGAGCTGGCTACCGCAATACTTTCTGCACAGCTACGGCCTCAACCTCAAACAGTCCGCTCTGTTCTCCTCCAGCGTATTTTTCGCGGGAGTCATCGGCGACACGCTGGGCGGCGTAGTGACCGACCGGCTGCTGCGGCGAACCGACAGTCTGCGCCTGGCGCGCAGCCGGATGGTCTGCCTCTGCATGGCTGCTTCGCTGCTCTCGCTCGTTCCGCTGCTCTTCCTGCATGAGGCGACGGTTGCCGTCGTGTGCCTGTCCCTGGGGTTCTTTTTCGCCGAGATGACCATCGGTCCGATGTGGGCCGTGCCGATGGATATTGCACCCGACTATGCCGGAACCGCGTGCGGCATCATGAACACCGGCTCGGCGCTGGCGGCGATCGTCAGCCCTGTGGTGTCGGGATTTTTGATCGACCGGTTCGGCAACTGGGAGCTGCCGTTCATCGCCAGCATGGTGCTGATGGGAGCGGGTGTCATCTTCACGTATGCGATGCGGCCGGAGGAGCGCTTCGAGGGGTTTGCGCGGGACGGGCCGGCCGGCGTGCTCGCCTGAGGCGGTTGAGCACATCAGTCGGTCGAGTTGTAGAGCCCGGTCCGAGTCCGTCATGCCGGCAGGCGAGTCGGCGAGCTGCCCGCGCGAGACCCCCTGCAGTTGCCGTCCATCGACGACGACGAAGACGCGCGAGAATCTGGAAGTAACCCCGGGCACGATGAGCGTGACGAGTCGGGTGGGAACCTCAATCGCCCGAGTCTGGGTTGATGACCCCGAAGCTGGCGGGGACCTGTGCGTAGAAGAGCCGGACGTTCTCGCGAGAGAGAACCTCGAGCAACTGTCGCGACTCATCCTCGGTGACGATGAACTCGACCTCGACGGTGAGCGTTCCCGCCAGCTCG